>NZ_JBHZAG010000055.1:0-68929 GCF_042754125.1 Amycolatopsis sp. NPDC059235 | reverse complement strand
GTCAAGGCATCTTTCCCGCCTTGACAAGCACCCCCGAACCGTCAGCACACTTAGGCTTCGGGGTGGGGGCCCAACTCGTGCGCAAGGTCGCCGCCAGGCGACGAGCCATCAATTAGCGCAAGCCCCAGTCCCCACCCGAGCAGTCTGCGACGAAGCAGCATCAACCTCACTACGCACCTGATCCGCAGTCAACGTAAACCCAGTATCCGGATCCTCAACCGCAGCCCCGAAAACCACGCCAATAACATCCCCATCAGGAGTAATCATCGGCCCCCCAGAGTTCCCGCTCCGCACCGTCCCGCGAACAGTGAACACATCCCGCTGCACAGTATTAGCGTCGTAAATATCCGGCCCACGCAAGTTAATCCGCCCCCGAACCCGCGCAGGCGTAGCCGTATAAGGCCCATCCAACGGATACCCCAACACCACCGCATTATCCCCAGCCCGGGCAGTCTGCGGAGCAAACGGCAACACCGGAGCCTTCAACCCAGGCACCGCCAACACGGCAACATCAACCTCAGGATTGAAATAAACAACCCGAGCCCGATAATCCCCCGAAGTCGACTCAATCCCAACTTCATCAGTCCCCGCCACCACATGCGCGTTAGTCATAACCCGCTGCGGCGCAACCACAAACCCACTACCTTCAAGCGCCCGAGAACAAGAAGGCGCATTCCCCCGAATCTTCACCACACTCGGATGCACCCGCTTAGCCACCGCGGACACATTCAACGAAGTATCCGGCGGCGGCGTATCCGCCGAAGGAGCCTTCTCAAACGGCGACAACGCCGACGGAAACCCAGACGCGTCCAGCAACTTCCGCAAGTCACTAGGAAGCCCCTGAGCCTCAGCAGGCATCAGGTCATTGACCTTGCCGAGCACGACCGAGGAGTTGATCGACTTCGCGAGCCCGGGGATCGAAGACACCGTCGTGAGCGGATTCGCCACCAGCCAAGCAACCACGAACACCGCGGCCGCCTGCAAAATCGCGCCAAGAGTCTTGTCGATGCCGGAAAGCTTGTCCGGATTGATCTTCTGCCGCAGCTTCCGCCCGGCCCACACGCCGAGCGTCTCGCCGAGCACGATCAGGAACACGACCACCGCGAACGCGAAAGCCACCTTCGCAACCGGACTGTCGAAAAGGCTGATCACGAACGGCGCCAGCTTCACCCCGGCCACCGCGCCCAGCGCGACGCCCACGAGCGCGGGCAGCGCGACAATCACGCCCTGGAACGCGCCGGAAACCGCCGCCATGACCGCGAGCAGCAGGACGACGACATCGACCCAGTTCACCGCGCCGTCACTCCTCGCCAGTGCCGTCCCGGACCGCCGACCGGCCCTGATGTTCGGCCCACGCTACGTCAAGCTCGCGCACATCGCCGGTGTCCCACGCCCGTTCCCAGCCGCCGAGCGACAGCAGCACGGACAGCAAACCCGCGGTGAAACCCCACACGAACAGGCCGTCAACAGTGAAGGCAGGCCCCCGCCACGACGCGTCGCCGCGACGCACGGTGAACCGGTTGGCCGGGTCCGCGAGATCGGCCAGCGAAACCCGCGCGACCGCCGCCGTCTCGGCCGGGTCGACCGCACGCACCGGCGACGGCGTGTGCCAATGCGCCAGCACCGGCGTGACCGCGAACTTCGACACCGGCACGAACAGCTCCGGCAGCACCGCGACCGGCAAGATCCCCGACGGGTCGACGCCGGTCTCCTCCTCGGCCTCGCGCAGCGCGGTGCCGACCGGACCGTCGTCGCCGTCCTCCGCGCCGCCGCCGGGGAACGAGACCTGCCCGGCGTGCGAGCCGAGCGTGTCCGCCCGGCGCTGCAGCAGGACGTCCGGACCGTCGCCGCCAGGCCGTTCGCCGAACAGGATCAGCACCGCGGCGGCACGGGTGAGCAGGTCTTCCGGCGGGCTGAACCGGGTGAACGTGCGGCTGTCGACCTCACCGGACACCTTCACCAGCGGCCGCAGCCATTCCGGCACGGCTTCGGGTTCGACGAGCGGTCCGGTGGTCATGAGTAGTCCTTCACAGCAGCGCGCACCTGGTCAGTGTTGTCGAACAACCGCGGGTTCGCGATGAACCGGACCTGGCCGTCCGCGGTGACCAGGTACGACGCGGGCAACGACGAGGGCGCCTTGAGCGCGGTGCGGATCGGACCGGTCTGGCCGTCGCCGTCGTAGAGCGACGGAAGATGCACGCCGAGTCGCGTGAACAAGCCCAGCCCGTCCGCGGCCGGGCTCGCGACCTGCACGCCGACGACACGCACCGCACCCGGCTCGGCGGCGTACCGCTGCAGCACCGGCAATTCCGTGCGGCACGGCTGGCACCACGACGCCCAGACGTTGACCAGCACCGGACCGCCGCCGAGAACCTTGCCGACGTCCACCCGGGAGCCGTCGCCGAGGCAGTCCGCCTCGATCCCGGACAGCTGGCCGACCTCCTTCGCCGCGGCGGGCGGGCAAGCCTCGAGCTTCGCCGACCCTCGCGCGGCCGTGAGGTCACCGGAAGCGGGTGGCGCGGAGCTCGAATCGCCGCCGCGAAGCGTCAGCACCGCGACCAGCGCGGCCACCGCCAGCACCGCGACCCCGAGCGCCCACTTGGTGACTGCAGTCACCCGCGCGCCGCCAGCTCGAGGATGTGGTCCTTCTCCGGGCCTTTGACGAGCTTCGCGGCCACCTCGAACTCAGTGGGCCCGGCACCGAACGACGGGCAGTCCTTGCGCAGCGGACACGCGCCGCAGGCCGGTTTCCGCGCGTGGCACACGCGGCGGCCGTGGAAAATCACGCGGTGGGACAGCATCGTCCACTCTTTCCGCGGGATCAGCTCGCCGACCGCGTGTTCGACCTTGACCGGATCCTCTTCCGCGGTCCAGCCCCAGCGCCGCACGAGACGGCCGAAGTGAGTGTCCACTGTGATTCCAGGCACGTCGAAAGCGTTGCCGAGCACGACATTCGCGGTCTTGCGGCCGACGCCGGGCAGCGTGACGAGGTCGTCCAGTTTCTTCGGCACCTCGCCGTCGAAACGCTCCACGAGCGCCGCGCCGAGACCCAGCAGCGAATTCGCTTTCGCCCGGAAAAACCCGGTCGTGCGCAGGTATTCCTCGAGTTCGGAACGCTCCGCTCCGGCGTAATCGGCCGCGGTGCGGTACTTCGCGAACAACGCGGGCGTGACCAGGTTCACCCGCACGTCCGTGGTCTGCGCCGACAACACCACCGCGACCAGCAGTTCCAGCGGATTCGTGAAGTCCAGCTCGGCCTTCGCGTCCGGATAGACCTCGTCGAGGCAACGTTTCATCCGCCGGGCGCGTCTCACGAGGGCGAGCCGGCTTTCTTCGCGGTCCGCGCGGGGCCCGTTCGGGACAACAGGGGGCACCCCGATAGCCTACGGGCGAGTCGGACGAGCCGGTCGGGAGCATCCGCCGGTGGACGGCCGAACCGCCAGAGCACCACCTCTGCGGGCCGCGCGTCCGCCCTGAGCGAGGATCTGGAGATCCATGACCGAGTGCGTCACCGACAACAGCGGAGCTGTGGCATGACCGTGTGGTTCGTGATCTTGGTCCCGCTGGTGATCATGTTCTTCGCGTTGTTCATGGAGCGGGTCGAAAGCCGGCTCAAGCACGTCGCGGTCCAGGAGAACGAGGTCGAGGAGTTCCTGGAGCAGGCTCAGCCCAACGAGGTCAGGGCCCTGTACGGGCACGGGATCGGCCGCGCGCTCGAGCTGTTCCGGCTTCGCCGGCTCGGCGGACGGGCAGCCAGGCTACGCGCGCGCAAGGTGCGGAGTTAGGCTGCTCAGTCGGACGTGATCGTTCCAGGCAGCCGCGCCGGGCGCGGCGAGCCGACGAGCGATCTGCCCGACACGCCCTAGACTGACGCGAAAGTGATCGGCGACACTGCCTTCGGCCTGCGAAGGAAGTGATCGTTTCTCGACGAGGAGGCACCCGAGGTGGACGAAACCCTGGCCCGTGCGGGCATTTTCCAGGGTGTGGAGCCGGCAGCGGCGGAGGCGCTGGCCCAGACCTTGGAATCCGTGGAGTTCCCCCGCGGCCATGTCATCTTCAACGAGGGCGAGCCGGGCGACCGGCTGTACATCATCCAGTCCGGCAAGGTGAAGATCGGCCGCAAGTCCCCGGACGGCCGCGAGAACCTGCTGTGGATCGCCGGCCCGTCCGACATGTTCGGCGAACTGTCCATCTTCGACCCCGGCCCGCGCACGTCCGGCGCCACGACGGTCACCGAGGTCCGCGCGGTCACCATGGACCGCCCGGCGCTGCGGCAGTGGATCGCCACCCGCCCGGAGATCGCCGAGCAGCTGCTGCGCGTCGTCGCGCGCCGCCTGCGCCGCACGAACAACATGGTCGCGGAACTGATCTTCACCGACGTCCCCGGCCGCGTGGCCCGTGCGCTGCTGCAGCTGGCGCAGCGCTTCGGCAGCCAGGAGGCGGGCCTGCTGCGGGTCACGCACGACCTGACGCAGGAAGAGATCGCCCAGTACGTCGGCGCGTCCCGCGAGACCGTCAACAAGGCGCTGGCCGACTTCGCCCACCGCGGCTGGCTGCGGCTCGAGGGCAAGAGCGTCCTGATCCTGGACCCGGAGCGGCTCGCTCGCCGCGCCCGCTGATCTTCCCCCGAGTGGGTTAATCCGTACGGGTTTTTCGAAGGCCATCTCCTACTGGGGGTGGCCTTCGTCCGTCTGCACCGGACATCCCCCACAAGAGCGGCATTCCGCCGCGGCCCCGTGTCGCCGCCGGTTTTGGCCGCCTCGACCAGGAAAATGACAAGGAGCCGGGCGCCACCCCCGACGTGGCGCACCGGCTCCTCGCCTGCGCACGGATCATCCCCCGACGACCCGCGCTCCCCGCCCTCCGGACCAGGCCCCGACCCATATGCCGGAGGGAGCTGGGTGCTGCAGTGCTGTCCAGCCCGTAATGGGCTGTCGTTCAACCATCACGGCCAAAACTCACGAATTCAAGGCCATTCACCCTCAAGGACGCCAAGACCGCGTCTTCGTTGCACGAGTTCACGCAGAATCCAGCTGCTGTTACCGGATCGAGACCTTCAGCTCGCGCAACCGCGCGGCCACCGCCGCCGGATCGGGTTGCCCGGCGATCTGGGCGGCGAGGGACTCGGCGGACTCCCGGTACTTCCGGCCGGCGAGCACCGCCTGGACCGCGTCGAGGATTCCGTCGCCGGAGTCGGCCACGATCCCGGCTTCCGCAGCCTGAACCTGCGCGGCGACTTCGAAATGATCAGACGCCAGCGGTGAAATCACCAGCGGCACTCCGTGCGCGAGCGCGCCGAGAACGGTCGCCGAACCTCCATGGCAGACCACCGCGTCGACTGCGGGCAGCAACTGGGCCTGCGGCACGAACTGCTCGATCCGCACGTGGTCCGGTTGCTCGCCGAACCGGCTGACGTCGCCGCCCTGACCGATCGTCACGACGACGTTCACCGGCTCGTCGCGCAGCGCGGAGACCATTTCTTCCAGCACGCCGGGCCGCGCGTTGTGGGTGGTGCCGAGGGTGACGTAGACGGTCCGGTCGTACGGCAGCCCGTCGAGCACCGGCGGGCGCGGACCAGGCGTCGGGACCACTCCGGAGGGCAGGAGCGGCCAGCGCGTGGGGTACTCCCACGGGACATCGGCCGGGCTCAGTCCTTCCGGCCAGAAGTCCAGGTACGGCACGTTGTCGCGCGACGGCAAGGCGTCGAGGCCGCGCTCGCGGACCAGGCCGTTGGCGACTTCCCAGGCCCGCTCCATCGTCGCGGCGGACTTCGGCGGGCCGATGGCATGCATCGCGTACGGGACGCCGACCAGGCAAGCGGCCATCACCGCCGCACGTTCGGCGAGGTTGGCGATGACGAGATCGGGCTGCCAGTCGCGGACGAACTCGACCATGTCGTCGAGCCGTGCGGCCGCGCCGAGGCCGACCATGTACTCGGCGACCAGGTGGGAGAGCCGCTCGTCCGCGGTCATCCCGGCCATCTCCTCGCGGGCCCGCTGCCACATCGCGGCCGCGGCGGCGGGATCGCTCGGCTGCCCTACGGAGACGGCCTGCAGCTCGGTTTTTTCCAGGTACCGCATGGCTTCCGGGCCGGTCACGAAGGCGACCTCGTCCCCGGCTTTCCGTGCTGCTTGGGCGAGCGGCAGCATCGGTGCGATATGGCTGTAGCCAGCTCCGGAGGAGAACATCAGCCGCATCGCGCGAGCGTAGCGACTGACCCGATCGGGCGTGACCAAGACGACCAGAAAATTACTGGTACCTCCGTACCAATTTCGCCATACTAGTACGCGTGTCCCAGTCTGCCCATTCCGAAGGCCGCACCACGCTCGCCGACTACCGTGCCGCGCTGACCGCCCCTGGCTCGCGCGGGCCGGTGATCGCGTCGGTCCTGGCCCGGCTCCCGATCGCGATGATCGGCATTTCCGCGCTGCTGTACGTGCAGCGCGAAACCGGTTCGTTCGCCGCGGCCGGGCTGGTCTCGGCGAGTTCGCTCGCCGGGGTCTCGGTGGGCGCGGTCGTGCAGGGCAGGCTGATCGACCGGTTCGGGCCGAGCCGTCCGCTGCTGATCGTCGCCGCCGTGTTCGCGCTGTCGATGGCGTCGCTCGCGGTCGCGATCGAGGCGCATCTGCCGACGTTCGCGCTGATCCCGCTGGCCGCCGCGACCGGGCTTTCGGAACCGATGGTCGGCTCCGCGTCGCGGGCGCTGTGGACGAAAATCCTGCCGGAGGGGCCGGCTCGCAACGCCGCGCTGTCGTACGAGGCGATCAGCATGGAGGTCTTCTTCATTCTCGGCCCCGGCATCGCGGGCCTGCTGATCACCGCGCCGTGGGCGGGCACCGGCATGGTCGTCGGCTCGATCACCATGGTCACCGGCGCGGTGCTGTTCGCGCTGAACCCGACTGTGCGCGCGTGGGGTCCGGCCCCGAAGGCGAAGACGCCGCTGCTCGGCGCGCTGGCCAGCCCCGGGATGCGAACGCTTGCGTTGGCAGCGCTCGGTTTCGGCATGGTGATCGGGTTCGTTGAGGTCGCTGTCCCCGCCGCCGCGACGGAATCCGGCCATCCTTCGCTGAGCGGTTTGCTGCTGTCGGCGTGGTCGCTGAGTTCGGTGGCGTTCGGCGTGGCCTACAGCCTGCACCCGTGGCCGCGCCGGCTCGGCCTGCGGCTGCCGGTCCTGCTGGGCGGATTCGGCGCTTTCGTTGCGCTGCTTGCCCTTCCGTCGAGCCTGTGGGCCTTGGCGTTGCTGATGCTGCTGGCCGGCGCGATGATCACGCCCCAGTCGACGACCCACTCCGCGGCGATCGAGGTCGTCGCCCCGCGCGGCACTGCGGCCGAGGCCTTCGGGTGGGTCCTCACCGCGGTGACGCTGGGCCTCGCGGCTGGGCAGTCGGTGAGCGGCTACCTGGTCGAGCATTCCGGGACAGCTGCGGCTTTCTTGGCCGCCGGGGTGGCAGGCGTCGCGTTGGCCGGGGTGGTGTGGCTGCTGCGCGGGACCGTGCGGGCCGCTACGCCGGTTCCCGCGGACGGCGCTCTCGTCGGGGCTGCCAGCTAGCCGTTCCCCCGCCGCGGGCCTTCTCGCACGCTGCCCGTGCCCACGTGTTTTCGCAGCTCAACGGGTTCGGCTCGCGTTTTTGTCGGTGGTCGCCGTTACGTTGCGTGGCATGGATCTCACCTCTTTCGTACGGCCGCTCACAGCCGCCGTGACCGCCGCCGCCCGACTCCTCTCAAGGCAAGCCCGCCTGCGTTTGCGGGCGAACTCTGACGGTCTCGTCGTGTCCGGAAACGACCGCGACCTGGCCGTGCAGTTGTCCTGCCCGGCGACGACGCACCTGGACGGCGAAGTCGTAGTGCCAGCCGCGCCTTTCGCCGAAACGATCCGCATGCTGGATGTCGACCAGGTCCGGCTGGCTGTCGAAGGAACTCGCCTCGCGATCCGAACGGACAATGCCCGCTTCGCGTTGCCCCTGCTGGACCGCGACCTGCTGCACGATCCAGCACCGCCACCCTTACTGTCCAAAGTAGACGGCGCTGCCCTCCGCACGGCTTTGCGCACCGTCGCGGGCACCGCCGCGAAGGACGATCCGCTCCCGATCTTCACCGGCGTACGAGTGCAATCCATCGGCGACGAGCTATGCCTGACAGCCTCAGACCGCTACCGAATGGCCGTGGCTCGATTGCCGCTGCAAGACGTCCAAGACCCCATCGACGTGTTGGTCCCGGCCACCCTGCTGACCGAAGCCGCTCGCCACAGCGCCGGTGCGATGGGACTCCACGCCGACACCGGCCACTTCGCCCTGAGCTGGCCCGGCGGCACTGTGACAACGGCAGTCCTGGACGCGGGCTTCCTGTCCGCAGACGCAATCCCGTCCGACGCAGTCGACACGGAAGTCGAGGTCGGCGCCGACGAGCTAGCCGCGGCTGTCCGCCGAGTCGGCGTCTACTCCGAGGACCGCCGTGTCCTGACCCTGGAAGTCGGCGATGCGCACCTGCGCCTGGCCAGCACCCGGCAAGACACCGGAGAGGCAGAGGAACACCTGAAGGCAAACGTTTGCGGCGGCCGGACCTCGCCGTCCTTCCAGGCCCGATACTTCCTGGACGCACTAGCCCCGTTCACCGGAGAACGAGTCCGCCTGGCAATCCAGCCCGGGCTGCGAGCGTGCGTCCTGACCCCGGCGGATGCGGATGGCCGGGAGGTGAGCTTGAAGTACTACCTGATGCCGATGCTGCCTCGGTGACCCGGCGCTCGCCGAGTCCGGTCTTCGCTGATCCCGGTTCGAAGCGGCAGCCAATTCGCATCGAGCGGGATGCGGTCTCGGGCTGCCGTGGTCCCCGGCCGCACGGGTGCCGGGCGTGGCTGCAGGGCGCTGCCGGAGCGAACGGGAGCCAAACTGGATTGGACTGGCCGAGCCGGGTTAGGCGGACAAGCAGCGCGAAGCTCACCCGCGCCATGCCGCGCGGGGTTGGCTGAGCCAGCGCGCTGAGTTGGCTTGGCTGTGCCGAGCGGCACCGAGTTGAGCTGGGTTGGGCCGGAGTCACGCCGGAGCTACGCGGACCTGCGCCGTGGCATCCCGAGCAAGTGGGGCCCGCGCCGCCGCGCTAGGAGCGAGCAGCTCTGCGCCGAGGCACCCGGACATGCGCCGCAGCACCCCGAGCAAGCCGGGTCTGCGCCGCCGCGTCAGGAGCGAGCAGCTCTCCGCCGAGGCGCCCCGAACACGCCGGGAGCCGCCCCGGCATCCCTCCTCGGTGCAGTGGCAGCAAGCCTGCGGGAGCACCCGGGCACCCGCCCACCCCAGGCCTCTTCGGCGCGCTCGACGCAAGCCCAGGGAGCAGCCGCACCGCGCCGCAAACCTTCCTCAGGCGGCGGTCTCCGCTGCCACCGCGGCTTTGACCTCGTCGAAAGTCGGGTTCACCAGCGCGGTCGACCCCACGATCACCGTGGGCACTGTCTCGTTTCCGTTCGCCACCGCGCGCACTCGCTCCGCCGCGCCCGGTTCTTCCCAGATGTTGATTTCCCGCACCGGCAGGCCGCTTTCCAGCAGCGGGCGGCGCAGGGCTGAGCAGAAGCCGCAGCCTGGGCGCCAGTAGAACTCGACCTCGACGTTGCTCATTGTCCGTCCTCCGAAGAAGCCCGTAGGTAGTCCAGTTGTGCGCGCACGCTCGCCTCGGCCGGCGCCCACAGCGCACGGTCGACGTCGGCGTAGACGACCTCGACCACTTGCCGCGGCGTTGCGTCTTCGCCGAGCGTTCGCAAGGCGGAACGCACCTGATCCAGGCGCTGTTCCCGGTGCGCCAAATACTCCCGGGCGGTCGCGGGCAGATCCGGCAGCTCCGGACCGTGTCCGGGGAGGCCGGGAGTACCGGCTGGCAGGGCGATCAGTTTGCGCAGCGAGCGCAGGTAGTCGCCCAGGTCGTGCAGGACCGTCGTGCCTCGGCCGAGGATCGTGTCTCCGGTCAGGATCTGGCCTGCTACCAGCAGCGACACCGAATCGTCGGTGTGGCCGGGTGTGTGCAAGACCGTGAAGTCCAGGCCGCCCGCGGTAATAACGTCACCGTCGGCGAAGGGGGGTGCGTCGATGCAGAGAGAGGCGTCGAAGGCCCGAACGGGTGCGCCCGTTTTCGAGGCGAACCACGGTGCGCCTTCGGCGTGATCCGGATGGTGGTGGGTAAGCAGGATCAGCTCGACGGGGCCGACCGCGGCCAGCTTTTCCAGGTGGTCCAAGTCGTGATAGCCGGGGTCGACGACCACGGACGCGGCGGCGTCACCGCCGCGCAGGACCCAGGTGTTGGTTCCCTCCAACGTCATCGTGGACGGGTTGTTCTCCAACAGCACCGACGCGGTCTCGGAAACACGGCGCAGCACGCCATAAGCAGGAGCGGTCACTCAGGACTCCGAAGTATCGAGGACAACGCGGATGTTCTCGCCGTCCCGGACAAGGGTCGGCACGGTCTTCACGATCTCGCGCGGCTCCGCGAGCACGGCGTCGGCCTTGGAAAACTCGGCGAGTTCGACGAGGGTCAGCCAGGTCGGCGGCATCAGCGTGCGGCGGCCTTCGCGTGCGTCCGCGACTGCCTCGGCGGGCGGTTGCCAACCGGCGGCGACCGCTTCGGAGGTCGCGCCGTCGGCGCGCTGGCCTTCGGGCAGCTTCGCGACGAAGAAGCGGGTGTCGTATCGGCGCTGTTCCTGCGGCGGCGTGACCCAGTGCGCGTACGGGTGCAGCAGGTCCGCGCGCAACGTGAGCCCGGCGTCGGCGAGGAAGCCGGCGAGTGAGATTTCCCGTGATTCCAAGGCTTTTCGCGCTTCGTGATACGGAGCGACGTCGGCGACCACCGAATCCTCGGTCCCGGCCAGCAGCACGCCGGACTCCTCGAACGTCTCGCGCACCGCGGCGCACACGAGCGCGCGGGCGAGGCTTTCGTCGCAGGTGAACTGCTCGGCCCACCACGACGGCGGCGGCCCGGCCCAAGCCACGGACGCGTCGGCGTCGCGCGGGTCCACCCCGCCGCCGGGGAACACAGTCATGCCGCCGGCGAACGCCATGCCCATCACACGATGTTGGAGGAATACCTCCACGCCACCGTCCGAAGTGTCCCGCAGCAGGATCACCGTGGCGGCGTCCTTCGGGGTCGCCGGCGGGCCATCCGCGTTGTCCCGGATCGCGATGCCGGGACGGGCGGGGATGTCGAAAACGAATTCACGCGGCCGTTCCACCCGGGCAACATACCTCGCAATCCGTACGCGTCGCGGATTACTTGTGTCACCTCGCGACAGTCCGTGAGGGGAACCTTCACGGACTCAGAGTCCCTCGGGGTGGCCCTCACGGACCGCGACCCGAACCAGCCCGAAGCCGCTCGCCCGAAAGCCGTGAAGGGCTCCTTGAGGGAATCAGATTCCCTCAAGGAGCCCTTCACGGAACAACAGTCAGGACCAGTGCTGATCCCCGCCGGAGCGGGACGCGCCGTTGAGCCGCAACCGGGCGGCCTCGGCACGTTCGCGCTCGGCCAGTTCCTCGTGCAGTTCGCGCAGCAACGCACGGTCGCGTTCGGACAGGCTCGGATCGTCCAGATCCAGCGCGGGCAGCTCGACCACCTCGTGCATGCTCGGCTTGCCCGCGGCGATCTCGCGGCCCTTCTCCGGATCCTCGGCCAGCGCGCGCCGCAGCTGCGCCACCTCGGACGGAGTCAGGTCCGACGTGCGCTCGGCGCGCGTCTCCGACCCGGCCGTCCGCGGACGCTCCGAAGACGCGGCTGGCTCAGCCGCCGGCTCCGGCATCGCGACCGGCTGTGCGGGCACGGCCTGCACGATCGGCACCACCGGCGCGACCGGAACCACCGGCTCCGCCGCGGCAACCGGTTCCGGCTCGGGCTGACGGTGACCGTGGCGGCTCGGGGCTTCCGAGACCGGCTCGGGCACCGGAGCCGGAGCGGGCGCCGGGGCGCTGCGCTGCGGCGTCGGTTCCGGCCGGTAGTCCGGGGCCGAATGCGTGCTGCCGGTGACCCAGACCGGGCTCGCGACAGCACCCGCGGCCTGGTGGTAATCCGACTGCGGGATCCCCGGGCCGCTCACCTCGACGACCGAGCGGATGCCCGCCCGGCGCAATGCGGTGTCGACGCGGAAAGCGACCGCGGGCGGATTGCCCTCCGGACCCAGCTCGACCAGCACGACCCGCTGCGGCAGCGCGCCCGGCACGCTGCCCGCCGGGGTGTTGCGCCACACCGCGTGCACGGAACGCACGTCGGGCAGCACCTGCAGGGTGCGGTCGAGCGCTTCGGCGAGACCGAACTCGGGCTGGTTGTCGCCCGTGAACCGGTGCGTGTGCATCGGCTCGTGGTCGGTGACCAGCAGGTCGTTCGCGAGCGTCGCGTCCGACCGGCTCATCTCGAGGACCAGCGCCAGCTCGCGCTGTTCGGCCTCGCTCACCCCGATCCGGCCCGCGATCAACGTGCCGGTGGTGAGTTCCACCGCCTCGTCGATGTGGGCGCGGGCGATCAGTTCCCGCGCTTCGGTAAGGGCGCTGTCGTCGATGCGGCCCGCCAGGGCCAGCAACAAGTTATGCAGGCGCAGGGGCACCGAGAACCCGTCCATCGGGCCGTCGTGAACCTCCACCATGGCTCTGCTCCTCCCAGCTCGCCTGGCGGCAACGAGCGTTAAGCGGCGACAAGTCGATGACCGGCGCCCGCGGCGCCTACGCAGACCAGCTCGGACTCGGCGAGCGCGGCCCGGTGGTACCCGGGAAGGTCGAAGCGCGGCGGGATGACCTCGACGCTGGGTTCCTCGTCCCCCATGACCCGCAGCACCCGCTGCAGTTCACCGGTGAGCCGGGGCTGTCCCGCGGTCGCCGTCACCAGCAGGACACGCTTCGCCCCGCCCTCGCCGGAAGCGCCGAGGCGCCGCCAGCTCTGCCGTACTTCCCCCACATCCGCGCGTCCACGCAACGTCGCGTGGAGCAAGACGGACACAGAGTCGACGGAGTTCACCCATTCGGGCGCACTCTGCGTGAATGTGTACCTGGTCTCGGTGACGTCGTCTACCCCCAGGGTCGAACTCACCTGGTGCCAGTCGGCGCCGTGCGGGATCAGACCGGCCACGAGCAGCCGGTACTCCGCCTGGTCCAAATCGATCCTGTGCTTGAGCAAAGACCTCGGCAGGGTCCGCGCGAGCGTCCCCATCGCGCCTTCGCCGAGCCAGTCGCGGAAACGCCACAACAGCTGGTCCGGCGTGCGGCCCGCCAGGCGCAGCAGCAGTTCGTGCAGGGACTGTTCGATGTCGGGGTCCATCACTCCACCTCCACGATCAGTTCGACTTCCACCGGCGAAGCGATCGGAAGCTCCGCGACGCCGACGGCCGACCGGGCGTGCACCCCGGCGTCGCCGAAGATCTCGCCGAGCAGCTCGGACGCCCCGTTCACGACCGCGGGCTGGCCGGTGAAGCCCTCCGCGGAGGCGACGAAACCGACCACCTTGACAATCCGGACAACAGAGTCAATGCCGACGAGGGCGTGCACCGCGGCGAGCGCGTTCAGCGTCGCCGTGCGGGCGTGGCCCTTGGCTTCCTCCGGGCTGACCTCGCCGCCGACCTTCCCGGTCGCGGCGAGCGCTCCGTCGACGAAAGGCAGCTGGCCGGAGGTGTAGACGTGCGAGCCGGTGCGCACGGCCGGCACGTACGCGGCCAGCGGTGCGGCGACTCCGGGCAGTTCGATTCCGAGCTCGGCGAGCCGGTCGCTCCAGGTCAACGCCGCCCCCTCAGCTCTTCGGCCGCTTCAGGTACGCGACGTGCTGTTCGCCGCTCGGGTTGGGCAGCACGGTCACCAGCTCCCAGCCGTCCTCGCCCCACTGGTCGAGAATCTGCTTCGTAGCGTGGATCAGCAGCGGGACGGTGGCGTACTCCCATTTGGTCGCACTCATGACTCGGGAGCGTAACCAAGCGGGCAAGGCCCCTCCGGACCGCCGCCGCCGAAAGCCCGTCACCCGTCCAGGGCAACGCCTGGCTAGGCCGGGTGAGTGTGGGTCACTTCACATCCGATCGTCGCTCGCTAGCGTGGGCACGTGGAGACCTGGCGGATCGTCGCGACCGTGCTGCTCGCCGTTGCCGGAGTGCCGCTCGTGCTGGCCGTGATGGCCAAAACCCGGGACCGGGTCAACGATTCGGGCCAGGTCGCGATCGCCGGAGCGGTCACCCTCACCGGGCTGATCGTGGTGGCAGTGCTCACGCTGACCGTGCTGCCCGCCCTGGTGACCTGGATCGTCGTCGCGGCGGTCGCGGCTGCGGTCAGCGTCATGATGCTGGCCAGCTGAGCACCGGTTTAGTGTTGAGGATGTGACCACACCCTCCGCCGGCTGGACCGACGAGCTCGCCAGGGCCCGGCTGCATTTCGTCACCGGCAAGGGCGGTACCGGCAAGACCACGCTCGCCGCGGCGCTGGGTCTCGCACTCGCCTCGCGCGGGCGCCGGGTGCTCTTGATCGAGGTCGAGGGCCGCCAGGGCATCGCCCAGCTTTTCGACACCGAACCGCTGCCGTACGCGGAACAGCGGATCGCGTCGGTCCCCGGCGGCGGCGAACTGCGCGCGCTGCACATCGACGTAGAAGCGGCGCTGCTCGAATACTTCGAGATGTTCTACAACCTCGGTTTCGCCGGGCGGACGCTGCGCCGGATGGGGGCGATCGAGTTCGCCACCACGCTCGCGCCGGGCCTTCGCGACGTCCTGCTCACCGGGAAGATCAAGGAATGCGTCGGGCGCACGGAATCCGACGGCCGCCACACCTACGACGCGGTCGTGGTCGACGCGCCGCCGACCGGGCGCGTGGTGAAGTTCCTCGACGTCACCAAGGCTCTCACCGACCTCGCCAAGACCGGCCCGATCCGCGGCCAGGCCGACGGCGTGGTCCGGCTGCTGCATTCCGGCGAGACCGCCGTGCACCTCACCACGCTGCTGGAGGAGATGCCCGTGCGCGAGACCGTCGAGGCGGTGGCTGAACTGGACGGCGCGGACCTGCGGCCGGGCGCGGTGCTGGTGAACCGGGTCCGCCCGCCGCGGCTGCCCGCGCGCTCGGTGACCGCGGCCGCCGACGGCCGGGTGGACGCCGACCGGGTCCGTTCCGGCCTCGCCTCGGCCGGGCTGAACCTGCCAGAGGCGACGCTCGACGCGCTCGTGGAGGAAACCGTGGAGCACGCCGTCCGCGTCGCCGCCGAGCAACGGGCCCGCGAACAGCTCGCCGAGGCCGATCTGCCGACGCTGGAGCTGCCGGATCTCACCGACGGCGTCGACGTCGCCGCGCTCTACGAACTCGCCGAAACGCTGCAGGAACAGGGGGTGCGCTGATGCCCGCCGACACGGTGCTCGACGTGGACGCCCTCCTCGACGACCCGGCCAGCCGCGTGATCGTGTGCTGCGGTTCCGGCGGCGTCGGCAAGACCACCACCGCCGCGGCGCTCGCGCTGCGGGCCGCCGAACGCGGCAGGCAGACCGTGGTGCTCACGATCGACCCGGCGCGCAGGCTCGCGCAGGCGCTCGGGCTCCGCGAACTGGGCAATCACCCGAAGCAGGTGCAGGTCGAAGGCTTCGAGCCCAAGGGCGAGCTGTGGGCGATGATGCTCGACATGCGGCGCACGTTCGACGACATGGTGCGCGTGCACGCCGGCCCGGAGCGGGCCGAGCAGCTGCTGCAGAATCCCTTCTACCAGACCATTTCCACGTCGTTCTCCGGCACGCAGGAGTACATGGCGATGGAGAAGCTGGGCCAGCTCGCGGCGACCGACGAATGGGACCTGATCATCGTCGACACGCCGCCGAGCCGGTCCGCGCTCGACTTCCTGGACGCGCCGACTCGGCTGTCCACCGCGCTCGACGGCCGGATGATCCGGCTGCTCACCGGCCCGGCGAAAGCGGGCGGCTGGGGTCTGCGCAAGGTCGTGAGCGCCGGGTTCTCGATGTTCGCGAAGGCCGTGTCGACGATCATCGGCGGGCAGCTGCTCGCCGACGCGTCGGCGTTCATGCAGGCCTTCGACAGCATGTTCGGCGGATTCCGCGAACGCGCGCGCAAGACCGCCGAGCTGCTGCGGTCTTCGGGCACCTCGTTCCTCGTGGTGGCCGCGCCGGAGCCGGACGCGCTGCGCGAGGCGTCCTACTTCGTCGAGCGGCTGGCCGGCGAGTCGATGCCGCTGGCCGGTCTGGTCGCCAACCGCACGCACCCGGTGCTCGCGCCGCTGTCCGCGACCGAAGCGCTGACCGCCGCCGAGTCGGTGCAGAACGCGCCGCTCGCCGAGGCCGTGCTGCGACTGCACGCGGACCGGGTCGCGCTGGCCGAACGCGAAAACCGCCTGCTCGCGCGCTTCACCCGCGCGCATCCGGAAGTGCCGCTGACCCGGGTGCCCGCGCTCGCCGGTGACGTGCACGACCTCGAGGGCCTGCGCGACATCGGAGCAAAACTGACGTCGTGAGCGGCTGCGCCTGAGCACAGCCGCTCACGAGCGGGTTTCAGCCCGCCGCGGCGGCCAGCGCGTCCCGCTTGGCCGCTTCGAGCAGGTCAGTCCAGCTGGTCACGTCCGGGCGACGGCGCAGCAGGGCGCGCCGCTCCCGTTCCGTCATCCCGCCCCAGACCCCGAAATTGATCCGGCCGTCGAGTGCCTCGGAGAGGCATTCGGTGCGGACCGGGCACCCCATGCACACGGCTTTCGCCCTGTTCTGTTCGGCGCCTCGCACGAACAACCCGTCGGGATCAGCGTCCCGGCACGAGGCATCGACCCGCCAGCCAACCTGATTGGTTTGCATACCCCCAGCTCCCTCATCTGGTGTATGGCACCAGCGAAGGCGAAGCTCCCGCTCCCACCCCCGCGAGCGTTTCCCACTGCGCCGCACGTCGGTGACGGCACCTCCCCGGTGCCGCTGCCGCTTTCCGGACCAGCCAGGCTCCCACCCGGGCTGCTCCGTCTGTCGGCATCTACGTGAGACGTTGACGGACTGTAGGGTCCCTCGGTTCCCTCCGTCGAGACCTAGCATGCATTCCGTTACCTGAGGTCACGACACGGGGTCCCGTTATCGATCTCCGCCGGGGGCGCGCGGGCGTGAGGTCACGGAGGCGACACGGGGCTTCAGTACCCTGGCTTTCGTGCGCAAAACGGATGGTCTTTTCAAGCTCATCGGCCTGTGCCTGCTGGCGGGGGTGCTGGTCGCCGGGATCATGTTCCCGGTGGTGGGCGCCGCGGGGGTCGTGTCCAACCAGGCGAGCGAGACGGTCGACAAGACGTCTTCCGACCTCGCCGACATCCCGCCGCCGCTGGTGACGACTGTCACCGACTCCGGAGGGAAGCCGATCGCGACGCTGTACGACCAGTACCGCATCCCGGTCCGCCCGGACCAGATCAACCCGGCGCTGAAGTGGGCGCTGCTGTCCGCCGAAGACAAGGCGTTCTACGAGCACCACGGGGTCAACTGGGGCCGGACGCTGCGCGCCGCCGTCTCCAACACCGCGGGCGGGGACACGCAGGGCGCCTCGACGATCACGCAGCAGTACGTGAAGAACTACCTGATCAACGTCGTCTACCGGGGCGACAAGAACGGCCAGGCCAAGGCGCAGGAGCAGTCGCTCTCGCGCAAGCTCAAGGAAGCCCGGATCGCGATCAACCTCGAGACCAAGCTCTCGAAGGACCAGATCCTCGCCGGCTACCTCAACATCGTCGAGTTCTCCAGGCAGATCTACGGGGTCGGAGCGGCCGCGCACGCCTACTTCAACACCACGCCGGAGAACCTGACCGTGCCGCAGGCCGCGCTGCTCGCGGGCATCGTGAACAACCCGATCGTCTTCGACCCGTGGAACCACCCGGACAAGGCGACCAAGCGGCGCAACCTGGTGCTCGACCGGATGGTCAGCAACCAGAAGCTGGCGAAGGCGGACGCGGACAAGTTCAAGGCGGAACCGCTCGGCGTGGTGCCGGACACCCCGCAGAAGCCCGCGTCGAACTGCACCGGGGCCGGGCCGGAGAACGGCTTCTTCTGCCAGTACGTCGAGGACTATCTGATCAAGTCCGGGATGTCGAAGGACCAGCTGTACACCGGCGGCTACACGATCAAGACGACGCTGGACGAGAAGGCCAACCACGAGGCGAAGGTCTCGGCCGAGCAACAGGTGAGCAAAACCCAGAAGAACGTCGCGAACACGCTTTCGCTGATCCGGCCCGGCAAGGACCGGCACGAAGTGGTGGCGCTCGCGGCGAACCGGGATTACGGCATCGACGCGGATCAAGGGCAGACGACGTACGCACTCCCGTCCGGCGTGTTCAACACCGGCGGCGCGGGGTCGAGCTACAAGATCTTCACCACCGCGGCGGCGCTGAACCAGCACGTCGCCGGGATTTACAGCAACATCCCGGTCGGCAGCGGCTATACGTCGCACGTCTTCACCGGTGGCGGCAACCACTGTCCGCCGACCGGTCCGCCGCTGAACTCCCGCTGGTACTGCGTCGGCAACGCCAGCAAATCCTCCCCCGAATCGCTTTCCTTGCAGATGGCGCTGGCGACCTCGCCGAACACCGCGTTCGTGGCGCTGGAGGACAAGATCGGCAGCACCGGGCCCGGCATCGACATGGCGATCAAGCTCGGCATGCGCGACACCATGGCGAGCAACCCCGGCGGCGGCCGCGTCGACCCGAAGTCGAACGAATCGGGCAAGAACCAGAGCCAGGCACAGGCTTACGGCCCCAAGCCGAACTATCCGGGCACGGGTGCGTTCACGCTCGGCTTCAGCCCGACGAGCGGCCTGGAAATGGCGAATGTCGCGGCGACCATCCTGAGCGGCGGCAAATGGTGCCCGCCGACCCCGCTGGCGTCGGTGACCGACCGCGACGGCAAACCGGTTCCGATCAAGGAAGCGCCGTGCGAGCAGGTCGTGCCGGAAGGCCTCGCGAACACGATGGCGGTCGGCATGAGCAAGGACGACCAGCCCGGCGGCACGTCCGCCGCCGCGGCCGGAGCGGTCGGCTGGAACCGTCCGCTCGTCGGCAAGACGGGAACGACCCAGAACAACGGCTCGGCGACCTTCGTGGCCGGCACCCCGCAGATGGCCGGCGCGGCCATGGTGTTCCGTCCGGAAGGCGGCAGCGGCGGTCTGTGCTACGGCGGACCCGGCGACGTGTCCACCTGCGGCACCGGCAACATGTTCGGCGGCAAGACGCCCGCACAGACGTGGTTCGGCGCGATGACGAACATCATGAAGGACCAGCCGGTGGTTCCGCTGCCGCCGGAGGATCCGGCGTACACCAACTGAATCCGGTGAAAACGGGGCGGGAGACGCGATCTCCCGCCCCGTTTCGCTTGTCCGGGCTCAGCCGTCATCCTTTGTGCGCTATCCGGAAAAGCCGCGGCACCGCGAGCAAGAAGAGAATCGCCAGTCCCTCGCCCGGCTCCGCGTCGCTGTCCGGCTGGTCCAGTCCAATTCGATCCAACGACGCCCGGTGCCGGAAGTCGAGAGAATGCCGCTGAGACCTTCGCCCCGCGTCGTCCGGCACCGGCCACAGCGGACGACCCGATCGAACACGTATCCTCGACCTTGTGAGCACGCTCGGTAACGCCAGTCCGCCCGGGGGCACCGCGAAGCGGTTGGCCGCAGGGACCATCGCCCTCGGGGCCGCCACCCTCGGTTACGCCGTCGGCATCGAACGCCGCCGCTTCACGCTGCGGACCGCCGAACTGCCCGTACTCGCGCCCGGCACGCCGCCGTTCACCATCCTGCACGTCTCCGACCTGCACATGCTGCCCGGCCACCAGGCCAAACAGCGCTGGGTCGCCGCGCTCGGCGAGCTCGAACCCGACCTCGTCGTCAACACCGGCGACAACCTCTCCCACCGCACCGCGGTCCCGTCCGTGCTCCGCGCGCTCGGCCCGCTGCTGGACCGGCCCGGGGTGTTCGTCTTCGGCAGCAACGACTACTACGCGCCCAAGCCCAAAAACCCGGCGCGCTACCTCATGCCGCGCGGCAAAAAGAAGCGCATCCACGGCACCCAGCTGCCCTGGCGCGACCTCCGCGCCGCCTTCGTCGAACACGGCTGGGTCGACCTCACGCACGTCCGCCGCACGGTCGACGTCGGCGGCCGCGCCGTCTTCGCCGCCGGAGTCGACGACCCGCACCTCCACCGCGACCGCTACTCCGACATCGCCGGACCCGCCGACACCACCGCGGCTGTCCGCCTCGGCGTCACCCACTCCCCGGAACCGCGCGTCCTCGACACCTTCGCCACCGACGGCTACGACCTGGTCCTCGCCGGCCACACCCACGGCGGCCAGCTCCGCATCCCCGGCTACGGCGCGATCATCACCAACTGCGAACTCGACCGCAGCCGCGCCCGCGGCGCCTCCCGCTGGGGAGCCCGCATGTGGCTGCACGTCTCCGCCGGGCTGGGCACCTCCCCCTACGCCCCCGCCCGCTTCGCCTGCCCGCCGGAAGCGAGCCTGTTGACGCTGGTCCCGCGCGGATCCGGGGCCTCCGACCCCCGCAAACCGGCCCCGCGTAAAGCCGCGAAACCCGTCCGCTAGACTTACTCTCGACCCGCTAAGCAGTACCTCGGGGTGTGGCGCAGCTTGGTAGCGTGCCTCGTTCGGGTCGAGGAGGTCGTGGGTTCAAATCCCGCCACCCCGACGCATGAAGGCCGGGTAGCCACGAGAGTGACTACCCGGCCTTCATTGTTTCCGCCACCTTCCACGGTTCGGCTGCCCCCTGCGCCGATCGAGTTCGCGAGGCGCGTTGGACCGGCAACCGCGATCTTGAACCAGATGGTTCTGCGCTGTCACTACGAAATCGGAAAGCAATTACCTTCCGGAGACGGCGACGGCTATTCTGCCGCGGTGCTTTCCTGCGACCGGGACATCCGGGCGGCGAGAACGGTAATCCTGGTTCTCGGGCTGGCTTTGATCGCGCTGGGAATCGCCGCTGTTTGCGGGCTTCTCTTCGTTCTCGCGTTAAGCCGCGGCGGTCAAGGCTGGGTCAACGCGGACGCGGCATTCACCACGTTCGCGGCGGGTTCGGTCTGGACCCTGCTGGCAGGCGGATTCGCGGTCTGGCTGTCTCGGCGGATGTACAGCCGGACGCTCTGGCCCGCCGGGCTGTTCTGCGTCGCGCTCGGCGCGGTACCCGTCGTCCTCGCGGCGGCGAGTGTTTTTTCCGGCCACACCCGGTAATCCCGCCCGCGCGCACTAGCAGGTAGCGGTCAGCTCTTGCCAGCACTGCTGGAAGTCGCCGACGGCGGCGGTTCTTGCCCAGGACCAAGCGGAACGAGCCGCGGACGTCACTTGGTCGCGATCGTTCCCGCCGGATTCCGACAAGGCGACGGCCAGCCGGGATTCCATGTAGGCGGCCAGGGATCGGTAGGACAGCTCTTCACGGAAGCGAGCGCGCTCGACGATGTCGGTGAATCCGGCGTTGGCGACGTGGGCGGCGATCGCGCGACCGGCGAAGGGGTCGCCGCCCGCGCGGCGGCGCACCAAGTAATAGCCGCGCAGGGCGGCGTCCACGTTTGCTGTTCTGGGACGGATTTTCGCCCGGCTCCAGTCCGGCGCGGCCAACGCCAGCCTGCCGCCGGGGCGCAGGATGCGGCGGATTTCGGTCAGAGCCGCGTGCGGGTCGGACAGATGCTCGAAAAGCGAGTGAGCGAACACTACGTCGATTGATGAAGCGGCAAAGGGAAGTGCGTAGACCGCTCCGGCCACGTAGTCCGTTGTGGACGGCGAAGCGGTTGCCGAGGGACGGACGTCGACGCAGATCACCCGCACGTCCGGGGCCACGGAACTGAGGATCGAGCCTTGACCGCAACCAAGGTCGAGGACTCTTGAGCCCGGGGTGAAGAGCGGTCGGGCGAACGCGGCGCGGTCACTCGCTGTGCGCGTGTTCATCATCGACAGCGCGTCTTGGGCATAGCCCGGCGCGTAACCCTCCAGCACCCCGCACAGAGTACGGGTGGAAGGTGGCAGGATCGAGGGGTGAGCACGCAGTCAGGCAACCAAAATCCGCCCGCGGTGGTCCCGGACCGCCTGTTCGACGACGCCGAAGCCGAAAAGCGCTGGCTGGCGCGGTTCCACGCGCCGCGCATCTCGGTGCCCGAATGGGCCCGCGACGCACCCGAGGCCAACGTGTACGTCTCCAACGCCAGCGGCGTCTGGGAGGTTTACGCGTGGGACCGGGCCACCGACAGTCACCGGCGCGTCACCAATCGACCCAACGGCACCCTGCACGCGACGCCCGCGCCCGACGGCACGGCCATCTGGTGGTTCGACGACACCGACGGCGACGAGTTCGGATCGTGGCGCAGCCAGCCGTTCGACGGCGACAGTTCCGCGGCCGTCAAAGCATTGCCCGATATTCACGACGGATATCCGGCCGGTCTGGAGATCGGCCGGCGAGTGATCGCGGCCGGCGTTTCGACCGACGACGGCAGCGAATTGTTCGCGAAAATCGACGGCGTGACCGAGCGTTTCTACCAGCACTCGGATGACGCTGGGATCGCGTCGATGTCGCGCGACGAAAGCCTGCTCGCGATTTCCCATTCCGAGCACGGGGATTCGCGGCATCCGGCGTTGCGGGTGCTGTCCACCGACGGGTTCGCCACCGTCGCGGAGAAGTGGGACGGCGAAGGAAAAGGCTTGCAGGCGCTGGAGTTCTCGCCGCTTCCGGGCGACCAGCGCGTACTGGTCCTGCACGAACGCCGCGGCCGTGAAGAACTGCTGGTGTGGGATGTGCAGGCGGACACCGAAACCGAGCTGCTGATCGATTTGCCCGGCGAGGTCGTCGCGGATTGGTATCCGGACGCTCGCGCGTTGCTGGTCGTGCACTTCCACGAGGCGCGCAGTTCGTTGTACCGCTACGACCTCGACACCGGCGAACTGTCCGCTGTGGACACTCCGGCCGGGCGGATCGGCGGCGCGGGCGTGCGCCCGGACGGGACGATCGAGTACTCGTGGTCCAGCGCCGCGGAACCCGCCGCGGTCCGTGCCCGCGCTGCCGACGGCACCGATTCCGTACTGCTGACGCCGCCGGGCGAGCGCGCGCCGGGTTCGTCGCCGGTCACCGACGCGTTCGTCGAGGGCGTCGGCGGCCGGATCCACGCGCTGGTTTCCCGCCCGGCGGACGCTCCCGACGGCCCGCTGCCGACGGTGTTCTCCCTGCACGGCGGCCCGCACGCGGCCGACGAGGACCGGTTCTCCGCTTACCGCGCGACCTGGCTGGACGCCGGATTCGCCGTGGTCGAGGTGAACTACCGCGGCTCCACCGGCTACGGCTCGGCCTGGCGCGACGCCATCGAAGGCCGCCCGGGCTTGACGGAACTGGAAGACGTCGCGGCGGTGCACGACTGGGCTGTCGAAAGTGGACTGTCCGATAAGGACAAGTGCGTGGTGAACGGCGCTTCGTGGGGCGGATACCTGACCCTGCTGGCAATGGGCACCCAGCCGACCCGATGGGCGGCCGGAGTCGCGGGCGTGCCGGTGGCCGACTACGTGGCCGCTTACGAGGACGAGATGGAACAACTGCGCTCGTTCGACCGCGCCCTGTTCGGCGGCGCCCCGGACGACGTGCCGGCGGTGTACCGCGAATGCTCGCCGCTGACCTATGTGGACGCGGTCGCCGCCCCGGTGCTGATTCTGGCCGGCGACAACGACCCGCGATGCCCGATCCGGCAGATCGAGAACTACCTGGACCGCCTCGCCAAGCGCGACGCGCCGCACGAGTTCTACCGGTACGACGCCGGGCACGGGTCGCTGGTGATCGCGGAGACGATCAAGCAGACGTCGATTGAGGTTTACTTCGCCTTGCGGGCATTGGGAATGCGCTGAGGGTTCGGGCCGTCCAGGTTCGACTGGACGGCCCGGCTCACAGCCCGCGCTTAGCGCCCTTCAACTGCGCCACCGCGGCATCGTCCCCCTCGTAAGTCACCTGCACCGCGTCGCGCCCGAAGACGAACAGCAGCAGTTCCACCGGCTCGCCCACCACCGTGACCACCGGCGCGCCCGACTTCACCGAAGCCGACTGGCCCTCCGGCGTCCGCAGCACCACCCCGACCGGGGATTTGCGCAGGTTCAGCTTCGCCGTCCGCGTCGCCAGCTTCCAGGCCGCCGCGTCTCGCGAAGGGTCTGCCGGGCGCGGGGTCCACTCCGGTTGGGCCCGGCGGACATCCTCGTGGTGCACCAGGAACTCAGCGCTGTTCGTCGCCTCGTCCACCGGGCCGATGGACGTCGGCCAGAACCGGGACGGGCCGCTGCGGACCTGGGAGACCAGGTCGTCCCACGGGCGCGCCGCGACGCCGTCCTGCACCTTCTGCGTGTGACCGGCCAGCGCGGGCACCACGATCCCCGGCATCGCGTCCGGTCGATGTTCTCGAACGACCAGGTGCGCGGCGAGGTCCCGCGTCTGCCAGCCTTCGCACAGAGTCGGGGCGTCCGGGCCGAGCTGCTCGAAGAGGTCGCTCAGCGCTTGGCGTTCATCCTTGGCAAGGCCCATGCCGGCCAGGTTACTCGCTGGTAGCCGCTAGTGGTGGAATCCCGTCGACGTGGCTGGGTCGTGCTGCGGCGACGGCTGGCGGTTCAGCTCCGGCAGCACGCGCTTCAGGTCGGCGAGCAGCAGGTCGGCCAGGTCGTGCGTGAATCCGTTGCGGACGACGACCCGCAACACAGCCAGGTCGGTGCGGTTGTCCGGGAACGTGTACGCGGGCACGAGCCAGCCGCGTTCGCGGAGGCGGCGGGAAACGTCGAAGACGTCGAACGCGGTGATGTCCGAGCGCGTGGTGAAGGCGAAAACCGGCAACTGGTCGCCGCGGGTGAGAAGTTCGAAGGGCTCCAGTTTGGAGATCTCGTCGGCCAGATACATCGCCACGTCGCGCGAAGCTTGTTGCACCGCACGGAAACCTTCGCGGCCCAGCCGGACGAACGTGTAGTACTGCGCGGCGACTTCCGAGCCGGGGCGGGAGAAGTTGAGCGCGAAGGTCGGCATGTCGCCGCCCAGGTAATTGACGTTGAACACCAATTCCTCGGGCAGCGCGGCCTTGTCGCGCCACACGACCCAGCCGACGCCGGGGTAGACGAGGCCGTATTTGTGCCCCGAGGTGTTGATCGACGCGACGCGCGGCAGCCGGAAGTCCCACTCCAGGTCCTCGTCGAGGAACGGGGCGATCATCGCGCCGGACGCGCCGTCGACGTGCACCGGGATGTCCCAGCCGGTCCGTTCCTGCAGCGCGTCGAGCGCGGCCGCGACCTCGGCGACCGGCTCGTAGCTGCCGTCGAAGGTCGAGCCGAGAATCGCGACGACGCCGATCGTGTTCTCGTCGCAGAGCTTCACCGCTTCTTCCGCGGACAGGTGGTACCGGTCGCCCTCCATCGGCACCAGGCGCGGCTCGACTTCCCAGTACTCGCAGAACTTTTCCCAGCACACCTGGACGTTGATGCCCATCACCAGGTTCGGCTTTCCGGTGCGGCCCAGCTTCGCCCAGCGCCGCTTCAGCGCCATCCCGGCGAGCATGCAGGCCTCGGACGACCCGGTGGTCGAACAGCCCATGATGTCGGCGGGATCGGGCGCGTGCCACAGATCGGCGAGGATGTTGACGCAGCGCCGCTCGAGTTCGGCGGTCTGCGGGTACTCGTCCTTGTCGATCATGTTCTTGTCGACGCATTCGGCCATCAGCTCGCGTGCCTGCGGCTCCATCCACGTCGTGACGAACGTGGCGAGATTGAGCCGCGCGTTGCCGTCGAGCATCAGCTCGTCGCGCACCAGCTGCAGCGCCGTGTCCGGCGGCAGCGAATCGTCCCGCAGCCGGTCGCGCGGCATCGTGAAGTCCGCGGCGAGCGCCGGATTGCTCCCGGCGTACAACGGATTCGTGCCCGTCTTCCGGTCTGCCCGATCTTGTTTCCCCTGATGCAGCACCATGGCTGCGAACCTACTGCCGGGCGCCGGTGACGACCACCGGATGCGGAAAAGCCGCCCGCCACGAAGGCGGACGGCTTTTCTGGCGAGCGAGGCGGGTCAGGCTTGCTGCGCCTGCCACATCCAGTGCGCCTCTTCCAGCGCGCGGGTGATCTCGATGAGCAGGTCCTGCGTCACGAGGTCGCTCTTGTCGGTCTCGTCGATGCGCTTGCGGAGCCGTTCGATCAGCGTCGCGAGCGTGTCGACGATCGCGGAGATAGTCGAGTCGACGGACTGCCAGTTGTCCGGGTACTCCGGGGCCCCGGACGTCGCCACGACGGTTTTCGCCTTGCCGTTGGGCGAAACCCCGATCGCGGCGGCGCGCTCGGCCACCTCGTCGACGTACTGCCGCGCGGTCGACACCAGCTCGTCGAGCTGCAGGTGCGCGCTGCGGAAGTTCTGGCCCACCACGTTCCAGTGCGCCTGCTTCGCGATGAGCGAGAGGTCGATCAGATCGGTCAGCGTCGCCTGCAGCGCGTTGCCGGTGATCTCCTTGTCCGCGTCGGAAAGCGGGCTCTTGATGGGGGAAGTCGTCATCTCGGGTGTCCCTCCTCGGTCTTGGCTCAGACGGTGGTGGTCAACTCCACCTGGATGTTGCCGCGGGTAGCGTTGGAGTACGGGCAGACCTGGTGCGCCTGCTCGACCAGCTGGTCGGCGTCGGCCTTCGCCAAGCCGGGCAGCGAGACGTCTAGCCGCACGCCGAGCTGGAACCCGACGTCCTTCTTGAACACGCTGACCGAACCGGTCACCGTCGCCGCGGGCAGCGCGACCTTCGCCTGCCGGGCCACGGCTTGCAGTGCGCTCAGGAAACACGCGGAGTACCCCGCGGCGAACAGCTGCTCCGGGTTGGTTTTGTCACCGCCAGGACCGCCCATCTCCTTGGGGATCGCCAGCGACTCGTCGATCACGCCGTCCGAGGACGTCACGTCGCCGTTGCGGCCTTCTCCTCGCGCGGTCGCGACAGCGGTGTAAATCGGCTCGGCCATGCGTATTGCCTCCTCATCGGGGACGCCTCCGGAGTCAGCGTCTCAATGAGTTCAACGCTCCGCATCCGCGGAACAGTGCCCCGGCATGGCAGTCATCACCCCAGGAATAACCGGGATACGAGGAGGCGAAACGTCAGCGTGCGCGAAGCAGCGCGTGCTCCGCGACCTGCTCCCCGATGAGCCGCAACGTGCGGACGCTCTTCTCGTCGGAGGCCCCGCCGGCCTCGTCGAACTTCGTCTCGGCGGAGTTGATCGAACCACCCAAGGGAGTGGACCAGCCGCGCAGCGCGTGCGTGATCGTGCGGAGCTGTTCGAGCGTGGTGACCGCGGCCTGCCAGCCATAGGCGACAGCGGCGAGACCCACTGCGCGGCCGTCGAGGTAGGGGCGGGTGTCTTCGCGGAGGTCTTCGACGTAGTCGAGGGCGTTCTTGACCAGCCCGGACAGCCCGCCGTGGTAGCCGGGCGAGACGACGATGAGCCCGTCCGCCTGGCGGATGCCCTCGATGAGCTTCCGCGCGCGTTCGTCCCGTTCCGGGATGGCGGTGTCGTAGAACGGCAGGACCAGCTCGGGACCCGGGATCAGCTCGGTCACGACGCCGCGTTCTTCGGCGGCGGCGAGCGCGATGCGCAACGCGCGCTCGGATTGCGAGCCCTCCCGCAGGGAGCCGCCAATGCCCAGCACCTTGACCTTATTTGCTGAAGTCACTTCCGACCTTCCTCCCCACCGCCACCCTCAACGGAGTGGCTGCGCCACGCTGGCTCGTTTTGAGGCTAACCCCTCGACCTAACTGGAGGACCAGAATCTGGGACGGAGGCTTGGGTCACACACCGACTGGACCAACGTACCTACTGGCAAGTAACCTCGGCTCATCCGGCGTTCGAGGAGGAACGATGGCCATTCCGCTGCAGATCCGCGCCCAGACTGCCGCCGCCCAGTTGCTGTTCTGGCTGCCCCGGCCGGTGCGCAGGCTGATCGCCGGAGCGCCGCTGCGGCTGGACGGCCAGGAACTCGCTCTCGACGCCCAGTTGCTGCTTCGGCTGCAGAAGCTTTCCGGCGCCGCGCTGGTCAACGGCTCGGTCGAGCGGTCGCGCGTGCTGCTGGAAGCGAGCCAGCACCTGGTGAACGGCAAGCGGGTCAACCCCGTCGCGACCCGCGACGTCGCCATCCCGTCCGGCGACGCGTCGCTGGACGCCACCCTCTACACCCCGGCCGGGCTGCCCGAACCGTCGCCGCTGCTGGTGTTCTTCCACGGCGGCGGCTGGGTCATCGGCAGCCGGGCCACGCACGACAACGCCGCGCGCTACCTGGCCAAGCACGCCGGCGTCCGGGTGCTGTCGGTGGAGTACCGGCTCGCGCCGGAGAGCCCGTTCCCCGGGCCGGTGGACGACGCGCTGGCCGCGTTCGACTACGCGCACGCCAAGGCGGCCGACCTCGGCGCGGACCCGGACCGGATCGCGGTGGGCGGCGACAGCGCGGGCGGCAACCTGTCCGCCGTCGTCGCACTGGAGACGACCCGGCGCGGCGGCCCGGCGCCGGCGTTCCAGCTGTTGATCTACCCGGCGGTCGACTTCACCACGCGACGCCGGTCTCGCACGCTGTTCGGCGAGGACCTCTTCCTCACCGACGCGGCGATGGTGTGGTTCGAGGGGCATTACGCGCCCGAAGGTGTCGACAAGGCCGACCCGCGGATGTCGCCGCTGCTCGCGACTGACCACAGTGGACTCCCGCCCGCCTACATCGTGACCGCGGGCTTCGACCCGCTGCGCGACGAAGGCGAGGCGTACGCGGAAAAACTGCGCGCGGCGGGGGTTCCGGTGGCACTCAGCCGGCAGTCCGACCTGATCCACGGATTCCTCAACTTCGCCGGAGTCGGGACGCGGTTCCGGGAAGCGATCGCGGAGATGGCCGGCGCGCTGCGGGTGGGACTCGCGAAGCGCTCGTGAGCGTCTATGCCGGCTAGAACCGGCTAGAACCGGCATCGCCACTCACGAGCCCGGACATGGAACGGAGCCTGGCGCGGCGAACCGCACCAGGCTCCGGGCCTTTTCCCCTCCCGTTCAGGCTGCTCAGGTGCCAGGCACCGGCACCGGTGCGGGCACCGGCGGTGCGGGCAACGGCGGCGTCGGCACCGGAAGCGGCGGCACCGGCACCCCGCCGAGCAAGCCGCCCAGCAGGCTGGTGACCGCGGCGAGCAGGCCCTTGACCAGGTCGCTCACCGCCTTGAGCGGTCCGGGCAGGTCCGGCAGCGGCGGGATCGGCAACGGCGGGATCTGCCGCGGCGTCGCAGTCGGGTCGGCCAAGAGCCGGTTGGACTCGTCCGCGCGGACCTTCGCCGCCGACGAGAGCTGCTGGGTTTCGGATTGGACCTGGTAGCGCTTGCCCGCCGCGATGTCGGCGAGCACCGGGCTGAGCTTGCCCAGGTCCGCCCTCGTCTTCGCGACGTCGCCCGCGTACGCCACCTTGGTCAAGTCGTCACGCATCTGCAGCACCTGCGCGGCGACGGCCTGAGTGGCCGAGGAGCCCTTGCCGCCCGCCGGGCTCGCGGAGGCCATCCCCGAAGTGCCGACGGCCAGCAGACTGCCCGCGGCGACCACGGCGATGATCCGCCCGATCTTGCCTTTCATTCTTTACCTCCCTGGCCTTTGGGACCTGCCGGGTAAATCGATACCCGCCGTGTCGGCCCAACACCAGCCGATCACCGGATAGGGAGTTTTTCTAACCCTTACGTGCCGAATCCAAGAACCGGGAACCGGCCCGCAATTGATTAACGTGGACGGCTTGCGCGTCCCCCGACGATCACGGACCGCGGACCTGAATCTGACTCATAGTAGCCGGATTGCCCAAATGGCGGCATTGCTCACTCACACAGGCGTAGTTCGTGATCGATTACCTTCATCACCCCGTCGGGACGCGCGATCTCGCTCGTCCGACCGTGGTGGGTCCCCCACGCACGCACCGCCGCCCGCATTCGGGTCCGTTCCCCTTTTTCCGGGGACCGCCGCCGCTTCGACCGGAGAACTCCAAGGTCGGCGCAGAAAAGTGAAAAACTGTTCGCGAATGGGCGGCGAGAATGCTTTTCCGTGCTGACGACGAAGTTATCACCCAGGTCGCGCGTGCATTTTCCGACCCCGCCGAACGCCTGCGCGACACCCGACCGGGTGCGCGACGCAGCGCGGAGGGTGTGACGAAAAGAAGTTGCACGCTCGTACCAACTCTTGCTCTCATGGGGTACGTGCCTTTTCAGCCGTATCGCCGCGTCCTGAGCGTCCCCGGGGTCCGCCCGTCGATGGCGCTGATGTTCTTCGCACGCGTGCCCATGACGATGACCGGCGTGACGCTGACGCTGTACGTCGTCAGCGGTCTCGGCCGGGGCTACGGCGCGGCGGGCGTCGTCGGCGCGGCCGTCACGCTGGGCATGGCGCTTGGCGCGCCGCTGATCGGGCGCACCATCGACCGCTACGGCCTGCGCCCGGTGGTCGCGGTGTGCGGGCTGTCGTCCACGGCGTTCTGGTTCGCGGCTCCGCATCTTTCCTATGAGGCGCTGGTGGTGTGCGCGCTGCCGGCCGGCGTGCTGTCGGTGCCCGCGGGCTCGCTAGCCCGGCAGATCCTGGCCGCGCTCGTGCCCGCCGAACAGCGGCGCGCGGCGTACTCGCTGGACACGATCCTGGTCGAGGCGTCGTTCATGATCGGCCCGGCGGCCGGGATCGCGGCGATCTCGGGGCTGTCGGCGACGCTGACCTTGAGCGGCATCGGCACCATCTTCGGCGTCACCGCGCTGCTGATCTTCCTGCTCAACCCGCCGATCCGGAACGAGGACGAACTCGCCCCGACCGGCACCGCGCGGCCGCCGCTGCGGTCCTGGCTGACCGGACGACTGCTGGCGACCCTGCTGATCGCCGCCGGGACACTGTTCTGCCTGGTCGGCACGGAGGTCGCGACGCTGGCCGCGCTGCGCTCGCACGGCGACGTCGGCTGGACCGGCCTGGTCATCGCGGTGATGTGCGCGGCGTCGATGATCGGCGGCATCGTGCACGGCGCGGTGCGGAAGTCGCTGCCGCAGGGGCTGCTGATGCTGCTGCTCGCGCTGCTGGTGATCCCGGTCGGGCTGGTGACGCAGCCGTGGTGGCTGCTGATGCTCGTGCTGATCCCGACGAATCTGGTCTGCGCCCCGACGCTCGCGGCCACCACGGAGGCGGTCAGCGAACTCGCCCCGCCCGCGGTCCGCGGCGAGGCGATGGGACTGCAGGACGCGTCGACGCGGCTCGGACTGGCCGCGGGGAGCCCGGTGGTCGGGTTCGCGATCGACCATTCGAGCCCGGCGTGGGGTTTCGCGGCGGCCGGATTCGGCGGACTGGCGCTGGCGGCGCTGGGTCTGGTGTGGTCGCTGCGCCGGAGCTCGGTGCGGACGCCTTCGCTGGCGGCCGCGGTTCGGGCTCGCCGCTGAACCGCCTCATGTGACGTTCGGTGGGTTCAACGCGCCCAATGCGGCGTTCGGAGCATCCCGCGCACCCATAGCGGCATTCGCTGCATCCGGCGCACCCAATGTGGCATTCGCTGCATCCCACGCACCCAATGTGGCATTCGCTGCATCCCACGCACCCAATGTGGCATTCGCTGCATCCCACGCACCCAATGTGGCATTCACTGCATCCCACGCACCCAATGTGGCGTTCGGTGCGTTCAACGCACCCAATGTGGCATCGGGGTCACGCTCGCGGGCCGTCAGATCGGGTCGGGGCAGGTCGAAGCAGGTCGCCGGGTCGGGGCGGGCAAAGGCCAGCGGTGCCCGGTCAGGTGCAGGCTTTGCGCAGCCCGTCGAGCTTCTCCAGGTTCCGCTTCGTCCACCGGGCGATCACCCCGGCGTCCTCGAGGTGTTCCTTCTGCACCTGGACGTACGAGTCCGCCATGCCGAGGAGGGCGTTCTTGACGTCCTCCTCCTTGACGTTCGCCGCCAGTTCGCGCAGCCGTCGTTCCTTGTCTTGCGCGCGGGCTTTGAGCTTTTCGCCGTCCACCAACGGGTTCAGGTCCGCCAGGCCCAGCGCCTCGGTGCACGTGGAGACCTTGTCCACCGCGGAATTCGTCTGATTGACCGCCGAATCGACCTGGTCGCATCCGGCCAGCAGCGTTCCGGCCGCCACCACGGCGACAACCGCCCCCCAGTACTTCATGCACTTCAGGGTAGCGGGTCCCGCGGGCGGACCAGTGCGGTTCGCCCGCGGGAATCGCTTAGCCCTTCACGCACACGACCTGCTTGAGGTGCGCGACCACCTCGACCAGGTCGGTCTGTGCCTTGATCACCGTCTCGATGTCCTTGTACGCGGCCGGGATCTCGTCGACGACCCCGGTGTCCTTCCGGCATTCCACGCCCGCGGTCTGCGCGGCGAGGTCGGCGGCGGTGAACGTCTTGCGGGCCTTCGTCCGCGACATCCGCCGTCCGGCGCCGTGGGACGCGGATTCGAACGACGCGGTGTTGCCGAGTCCGCGCACGATGTACGAGCCGGTTCCCATGCTGCCCGGGATGATCCCGAGATCCCCGGAGCCGGCCCGGATCGCGCCCTTGCGGGTGACGAGCAGGTCGACGCCGTCGTAGGTTTCCTCGGCGACATAGTTGTGATGGCACGATATCGGGTCGTCGAAACTGGTTCCGGGAATGACCTCCGCGACCGCGAGCTTCACCAGTGCGATCATCGTCGCCCGGTTCCGCGCCGCGTAGTCCTGCGCCCAGAACAGGTCGCGCCGGTACGCCCGCATTTCCGGCGTGTCCGCGACGAACACCGACAGGTCGGGATCCGGCAGATCCCGGTTGTGCGGCAGTTTCCGCGCGATCGCCATGTGCCGCTCAGCGAGTTCCTTGCCGATGTTGCGCGAACCCGAATGCAGCATCAGCCACACGCGGCCCTCGTCGGCTCCGCCCTGTTCGAGGCAGACCTCGATGAAGTGGTTGCCGCCGCCCAGGCTGCCGACCTGCAGGTGCGCTCGCTTGCGCAGGTCCTGGACGCCCTCGTGCAGGTCGCCGAACGACTTCCAGAACGTGTCCCAGCCGCCGACTCCGTGCACCTTCGCCGTGTTGACCGGCGTCTTGTGCAGCCCGAACCCGACCGGCACCGACGATTCGATCCGCTTGCGGAGCTTGCCGAGGTCGTCGGGCAGGTCGCGAGCGGTGAGCGACGTCCGCACCGCGCTCATCCCGCAGCCGATGTCGACGCCGACCGCGGCCGGGGAGACGGCGTCGCGCATGGCGATGACGCTGCCCACCGTCGCGCCCTTGCCGTAGTGGACGTCGGGCATCACCGCGACGCCGTGCACCCACGGAAGGTTGGCGACGTTGCGCAGCTGACGCATCGCTTGGTCTTCGACCGAAGCGGGGTCTGCCCACATCCGGATCGGAACCCGCGCGCCGTCCACTGCCGTGTACATGACTTTCCTTTCCCAGAACGAAGTTTGCTCAAGTCAGCATCCGGCACCGGGCCGCTCGCGACAACGGGTTTTCCGTCATCGGGGCACGCATGAAACGAAATCGGCGTTTGCGTCGATAACGGGCTCGGACGACCGGTTCGCCCAGGGTGCCGGTCTTGGGGAGGATTCCGTTTTTCGATGAAGAACTCGCCGCGGGCGTTGCTCGCTGTCTTGCTGCTGGCCGGTTTTCCGGTACTGGTGCTCGCCGTCGCCGGGTCGCTGATCTGGCTCGAGATCGCCGCGTTCCGCCACAGTCCGTTCACCGCGGAACGGCTCGCCTTCCTCGTCGGTCCGGTGCTGTACGTGCTGTTCGCCGCCCTGGTGACCTACGAGCGATCGCGCGACGACGTGGACGGGGTGCCCGTCACGCCCGAGGAGCAGCCGCAGCTGTGGGCGGCCGTCCGCGAACTCGCCCGGGAAGTCGGCACCCGGCCGCCGGACGAGATTTACCTGTTGCCCCAGGTCAACGCGGGGGTGACCGAGGAGACGCATTGGGCGGGGCTGCGCGTGCGGCGGCGCCGGATGTTCATCGGCGCGCAGCTTTTCGCCGGGCTGCGGATCAGTCAGCTCCGGGCCATTGTCGGGCACGAACTCGGCCACTACAGCAATCGCCACACGCGGTTCGCCGGTGCGACTTATCGCGGACGGCAGACGATCGGGCGCGTCGTGAACGGACTCCGCTCCTCGGGGTCCGGCCGGCTGCTGCGGCCGGTCTTCACCGCGTATGCCGCCGTGTACTACCGGGTCTCGGCGCGCGTGAGCCAGGAACAGGAACTCGCCGCGGACATCGCCTCCGCGCGGGCCGCGGGCACCACGGCCGCGACCACCGCGTTGCGCGAGACCGAAGTCCTGGACGCGGCCTGGTGGGTCTTCCTGGAGAACTACGCGACGGTCGCCTGGTCCTCCGGATATCTGCCGAAGCAGCTGGCCGGGGGCTATCAGCTACTGCTCGCCGACGAAAACCGCGCGGAGGAAATGGCTTCCCTGCGGGAGAATCCGCCGTCGCGGCCTGCCTCGAAATACGACAGCCACCCGCCGATCTCCGAACGGATCGCGTTGCTGGAGGCCGCGCCGGCCATCCCGGTGCCGCCCGGCGGCGAACGGCCCGCGACGGATCTCCTGCGCAACGGTTCGGAGCTGCTCGAAGCGGTACTGGCGACGGGCTTCACCGAGGACGCGGCCTCGAAGAAGAAGCTCGACTGGGCCAGCCTGGTCGACATCGGGATGCGCGATTCCACTCAGGCCGAGGCGCTGAGAATTCGCCGCAGCCGCAGCGTCGACGAGCTGCTCGACCTGCTCGACGCCGGGCGCATCGAGGACCTTGCCGACCCGGAGAACCCCGCACCGGCGGGGGCCGGGCTGCGGGCGAAACGCGAGTTCTACCGGCACTCAGTCCACAACAGACTGTCCATTGTGGTGCACGCGCGGCTCGCCAAGGCCGATGCGGCGCACTGGGAACTGTCCTGGTCCGGGCCGGCGAAGCTGGTACTGGCCGAACCGTATGCCACCGAACTGGATCCCGCCGTCGGCGCGGCGATCGATGGGGACACCGCCGCGCTCCGTGCGTTGCTCGCCCCGGTTCATTCCTGAGAGGAACACCCTTGCTCGGCTTGATCAAGCTCTACACCGTTCCGAAATACCGCCGGATGATGAAGGCGGTCGCGAAAGACGCGAAGCAGCGCGGAATGGGCACTTTCGACTTCATGGAGACCCTCAGCCAGGAGGACATGGCCCGCTACCTCACCCCGCCGCTCAAGCAGACGGACGTCGCCCGCTTCGGCCTGCCCGCGGACGACGACATCACCGAAGAACGGCTGCTGCCCGAACCGCTTCGCGTCGCCCGGGACGCCTACCGAGCCGGAGAATGGCAGCCGGGTGCCGACTTGCTGGCCGGAATCGGCACGGATTGGGACCGTCGCAGCACCGCGGTGAGCGTCCTTTCCAAGGCCGCGGCCGACGACGACACCGCGTTGAAAGCCTGGCGCGCCGCCCGTCCCGACGACGCGGACGCCGCCATCGTCCACGCGGACTCGCTCACGGAGGTCGCCTGGCAGATCCGGAGCTCGCATCGGGCGAGCAACGTCAGCGCGGAGCAATTCGCCGGCTTCCGGCGCGTCCTCGAACAGGCCGACGAAGCCTGTCAGCTCGCTGCGGACCTCGCCCCGGAAGACCCGACGCCGTGGGAAAAGCGGTGCTCGATCGCGATGGGCCGCCAGTACTCGCGCGACGATTTCCGCGAAGTATGGGCCGGAGTCATGGAGCGCGACCCGCTGCACGTCGCCGCGCACGGCCGCGCGATGCAGTACTGGTGCGCGAAGTGGTTCGGCTCGCACGAGCTGATGTGGGAGTTCGCCGAGGAAGGCGCGGCGAAGCATCCGAAGCTGGCGTGGCTGCCGTTGGCGGCCGCTTTTGAAATGTGGGCCGCGGACGTCAAGAACCCGTGGCAGGACAAGCGGGTCGAGCAAGCCCTCGACACGTTGCTGCCCTGGCTCGACGGCGATGGCCGCGACGCGCCGGAAGCCCGGGACAGCCGCGCGTTCGCTGCCCGCGCACTGGTGGAATTGAACCGCGGCGAGGAAGCGATCGAGCAGTTCCGGCACCTCGGCGCGCACGCGGACGGTTTTGTGTGGTCCTACCACGCGTTCGGCTCGGTGCACGAGTTCCGGAAGATCCGGAGCCGGGCCTGCCGGCTGGCCAAGTAGCCGGGACCGGTCCCGGGCGCCGCGTGGTCCCCTGGCCCGGCTCCCGACCTGAGGTGGTGTCCGCGGTGTTCCCGTCCAGTCCTGATCAGCCCATGCCCGCGTCCGGTGCGAACGCGGAGCAGGAGGTGCGGCGAGGAATCCGGTCGATGCGGTGGGCGATCGGCGGCCAGGCCGTGGTTTACCTGGCTCTCGCGGCGTTCGTCGGATACCTGCTCGGGCTTGGCGGCACCTCGAGCGCCGTGGCCCTTCCGGTGACGATCATGGCGATCAACTCGGCGCTGACCATCGCGTTGGTGGTGTGCGCCGTCCTGCTGAGCAGGCGTCAGCGCACCGTCGTGCTCGCGCTCATCTGGCTGGAGTGCGGGTTCATGGCGATGCTGCTGCTCGGTGCGATCGTGGCGTTGGCCACGAGTTCGGGCTCCTCGGGCGCACCGGTCGGGCTGATCCTGTGGGGCTTCCTGATGCAGGCCGTCCTGCGTCCGCTGCAGAAGCCGGAGTTCCGGGCCGCGTTCGGGTTGAAACCGCTCAAGCCGCGGCAGAAGAAGAAGTGAAAACTGCCCGGCCCCTGAACAAGGGACCGGGCAGTTTTACCGGGAAACTCAGCGGTTCTGCGCCACCAGCTCGGCGATCTGCACCGTGTTCAGCGCCGCGCCCTTGCGGAGGTTGTCCGCGGACACGAACAGCGCCAGGCCGCGACCATCCGGGACGCCCGGGTCGGTGCGGATGCGCCCGACCAGGCTCGGGTCGATGCCTGCGGCCTGCAGCGGCGTCGGCACGTCGGCCAGCTGCACGCCCGGCGCGGTCGACAGCAGTTCCGTCGCCCGCTCGACCGACAGCGGCCGCTCGAATTCGACGTTCACCGACAGCGAGTGTCCGGTGAACACCGGGACGCGCACGCACGTACCCGAAACCAGCAGCTCCGGGATGCCAAGGATCTTCCGGCTTTCGTTGCGCAGCTTCTGTTCCTCGTCCGTCTCGAACGTGCCGTCGTCCACAATGGACCCGGCCATCGGCAGGACGTTGAACGCGATCGGCGCGACGTACTTGGCCGGGGCCGGGAATTCGACCGCCGAACCGTCGTGCGTGAGCGAGGCCGCGCGCGAGGCGACGGCGTTCACCTGCGCGGCGAGTTCGTCGACGCCGGCCAGGCCGCTTCCGGAGACTGCCTGATAGGTGCTCGCGATGATCCGCACCAGGCCGGCTTCGTCGTGCAGCGGCTTGAGGACCGGCATCGCGGCCATCGTGGTGCAGTTGGGGTTCGCGATGATCCCCTTGCGCGCGTCCTTGATGGCTTCCGGGTTGACCTCGCTGACGACCAGCGGCACGTCCGGGTCGCGGCGGTAGGCCGACGAGTTGTCGACCACGATCGCGCCCGCCTCGGCGAACCGCGGCGCCTGCTCGCGCGAGGTCGCGCCGCCCGCGGAGAACAGCGCGATGTCCAAACCGGACAGATCAGCGGTCGCGGTGTCCTCGACGGTGATTTCCTCGCCGCGCCACGGCAGCGTGCGTCCCGCCGAGCGGGCCGAGGCGAAGTACCGGATCTGCTCGACCGGGAAGTTCCGTTCGTCGAGCAGCTTGCGCATCACGGCGCCGACCTGGCCGGTCGCCCCGACCACGCCGATCCGAAGACCCTGTGCCATCAGCGACCACTCCCCGCGTAGACGACGGCTTCCTCGTCGCCGCCCAGTTCGAACGCCTCGTGGATCGCACGCACGGCCTCGTCCAGCTGCGCGTCGCGGATCAGCACCGAAATGCGGATCTCCGAGGTGTTGATGATTTCGATGTTCACGCCCGCGTTGGCCAGCGCCTCGCAGAACGTCGCCGTGACGCCCGGGTGCGAGCGCATCCCGGCGCCGACGAGCGACACCTTGCCGACGTGGTCGTCGTACAGCACCGACTCAAAGCCGATCCCGGCCTTGATCTTCTCGAGTTCCTTGACCGCCTTGGCCCCGTTGGCCTTCGACAGCGTGAAGGTGATGTCGGTGCGGCCCGACGACGTGCTGGACACGTTCTGCAGCACCATGTCGATGTCGATCTCGGCGTCGGCGACGACCCGGAAGATCTTGCCCGCGGCTCCGGCGTGGTCCGGCACGCCGGTCACGGTGATCTTCGCTTCCGAGCGGTCGTGTGCCACACCGGTGATCAGCGCTTGTTCCACGGGGATCTCCTCGATCGATCCGGCCACCGTGGTGCCCGGCTTGTCGCTGTAAGAAGAACGGACTCGGATCGGCACGCCGTAGCGGCGCGCGTACTCGACCGAACGCAGGTGCAGGATTTTCGATCCGCTCGCCGCGAGCTCCAGCATCTCCTCGTACGGGATGGTGTCGAGCTTTTTGGCGTCCGGCACGATCCGCGGGTCGGCCGAATACACACCGTCCACATCGGAATAGATCTCGCAGACATCCGCGTTCAGCGCGGCGGCCAGCGCCACCGCGGTGGTGTCGGAACCGCCTCGGCCGAGCGTCGTGATGTCCTTGGTGTCCTGTGCCACGCCTTGGAAACCGGCCACCAGCGCGACGTAACCCTGCTCCAGCGCCTCGGTGACGCGGCTCGGAGTGACATCGATGATGCGCGCGTTGCCGTGCACCGACGTGGTGACCACGCCCGCTTGGGAACCGGTGAACGACCAGGCTTGCGCGCCTTGGGCGGAAATCGCCATCGCGACCAGCGAATTCGAGATGCGCTCACCGGCGGTGAGCAGCATGTCCATTTCCCGCTCCGGCGGCGCCGGGTTCACTTGCTGCGCCAGATCGAGCAGCTCATCAGTGGTGTCGCCCATCGCCGAGCACACGACGACCACGTCGTTGCCCGCCTTCTTGGTCGCGACGATCCGTTCTGCCACGCGCTTGATCCGGTCGGCACTTTCCAGCGACGATCCGCCGTACTTCTGGACCACGAGGGCCACGCCCGAACCTCCTTGACGGGCCGGGGCGTACTCCTTGGAGGGCACCGAGGAGCGCCCACGGCCCTTCATTTGGAGAAGAGCCTACCGGCGAGAACGGCGCCCGCCACCCCATCGAGTGGTCCGCCACGGCCCCTTCGGAGCATTTGGAAGTAAATTTTCCTTGACGCCAGGGGAAAGCTCGAAGCCCTTCCTCCGGAGTGACGGAGAGCACTCCCGGTCGTACTACGGTTCGGCGCATGCGCAAACCAGCCGAGACGAGCGTCCCCGTCGCGCCGGCCATCGCCGAGCGCTGGAGCCCGCGGGCCTACGACGAGACCGCCGAGATCACCGCCGCACAGCTGACCGCCTTGCTCGAAGCCGCCAGGTGGGCGCCGTCTTTCGGCAACACCCAGCCAGCGCGCTACCTCGTCGGCCGACGGGGCGATCCGGTGTTCCCGCGCCTCCTCGCGACGCTGAACTCCGGGAACCAGGCGTGGGCGTTCCGGGCGAGCGCGCTGCTGATCGGCGTGATGGTCACCACGAACGAGAAGGGCGAGGTGCCCTACACCGACTACGGACTGGGCTTGGCGACCGAGAACCTCGTCCTGCAAGCGGTCGACCTCGGCCTGATCGCGCACCAGATGGCGGGCTTCTCGCCGGAGCGGGTGCACGAGGAATTCGGCCTGCCTTCCGACGCGGTGGCCCGGGTGGCGATCGCCGTCGGCTCCCCCGCCGACCCTTCGGTACTGGAGGACCCGCGCCGCATCGAACGGGAACTCGCCCCGCGGCGACGGCTGCCGCTCGAGGAGTTCGCGTTCGGCGACCGATGGGGTTCGCCCGCACTGTGACCGATCCGTGAGCATTCGAGGGAACCGGTGCCCCGCTTCCGAGGTCTGATAGGCACCAAACCGGTCAGGCCACTGAATCGGTGGGAGATTCCTCAAGGAGTGACGAGATGCGTACTGGGGTGCCGGTTTTGATGGCGGTTTCCGCAACGGCGATGGCGTTCGCGCTGTCCGGATGTTCCAGCTCGGACGACAAGGCTCCCACTCCGGCGATCGCCACGCCGCCCGCTTCGTCCTCGGCGGCGGCTCCGTCTTCCTCCGCCGCCGCGCCCGCCGGCGACTCCGCCTCGGCCGAGTACACGAAGCAGGGCACGAAGCTGAAGATCGGCGAGAAGGCCGTGGTGCCGTTCAAGTCGCAGAAGAACACCGGCGCGATCGGCGTGACGGTGACCGGGATCGACAAGGGCGTCGAGGCTGACCTCGCCCCGCTGAAGCTCGGCGACCGAGCGAAGGGCATGACGCCGTACTACGTGCAGGTCAAGGTCACGAACGAGACCGGCTCGGACTTCTCGTACAGCTCGCTGGGCCTGATGAACGGCCTCCTCGCGGACGGCACCAGCGGCCCGCACGTGACGGTGATCGGCAAGTTCGAGAAGTGCGACAGCGGGAACGCGGGCAAGGCGTTCACGACGAAGGGCGCTTCGTACACCAGCTGCGTGCTGGCGCTGGCCCCGGCTGGTGCGGAGGTCAAGGGGGCTAGCTACGGGGCTAGCACTTACCGGGATCTGGCTCCGAACACGGACTACGGCAAGGACGCGGTGACCTGGCAGTAAGCTGGGCGCGAGACCTCCGAGGGGCGTCAGTCGAGGACTGGCGCCCCTCTTCGCGTCCTGGGGGAGCTTGATGTCTGGCAGAAGACCGATCGTTGTGGTCGCGGCGTTGGCGTTCGCGCTGTCCGCGTGTTCGAGCGCGGCCGACGCACCGCCGCCGGGCACCGCCTCGGCTTCAGCGCCAGCCTCGACCAGTGCGCCCGCGCGAAAGAAGATCGCCTACACCAAGCCGGGCACGAAACTCAAAATCGGCGAGAAAGCCGTGGTGCCGTTCACGACCGACACCTCGCCCGTCGGCGCGGTCGGCATCACGGTGACGCGCATCTACCGGGGCACCGCGGCGGAGCTGGCCCGGATGAATCTCGGCGACGACCACCGGCGACATCACGGCCAAGGGCGCGGCCTACGGCACCTGCACGATGGAACTGGCCATCCCCGGCACCACGGTGACCGGCGCGAAGTACCACGACGACTCTTTCGCCTGGCTGGCCAAGGGCACGGACTACCGGGAAAATCCGCTCGTCTGGCAGCCGTGATCAGGCGCCAGCGCCCCCGACCCGACGGATGATCTTCGCCAGAATCCCCGACACAACCAGCCAGAACACCGCGGCGATGCCGTAGTTCACCAGCACCCGCAGCTTCGCGTCGCCAGGCGTGAACAGGTCCTTGAAACCGAGCGAAAGCCCGTCGGCCCAGCTGCGCACGAACGAGACGATGCCGTTGCCCTGGTTGGCCTCGCCGATGACGAAAATCACGTGCAGCACCAAGACCGCGGCGAACAGCAGGCCGACCCAGCGCACGAGTGACGCGATGAACGACACCGTGCGCTCACGAGTGCGCCGCCAGTCCACCGGGGTGCGCTGGGGTCGCGCCTTCGCCTCGGTTTCCTGCGCTTGTTCCGCGTGCTCGCCCATGCCGGGCAGTCTGGCACGTCGCTTCGCGGCCCGCTACCCGCTAGTAACAGGTATCAGCCACCCGACGTAACAGTTCGATCGCGGCGGGCGGCTTTCCTTTCGGCGCGTCGGGTGGTTACAGTGACCTCGTGGCGCGTGAACTCCTGCTTCGCTGCCGCGACGGGGCCTGATCTGACCGGCTCCTCGTCGCGGGGCTTTGTGGTGCCGGTCGTACGCACCGAACCCGTCAGGAGATTTTCCCGCGATGAGCACCGACCCCCGCACCACTAACTCCCGTCTGCGCACGCCCTCCCGTCCCGCGCCCGCCGGACAGCCCTCGTGGAATCCGCAGCGCGGCACGTCCATGCCGGTGCACCGGTACCGCCCCTGGTACGACGTAGTCGAGAACATCGACGTACCCGACCGCACCTGGCCGGACAAGCGCATCGAGCGCGCGCCGCTGTGGTGTGCGGTCGACCTGCGCGACGGCAACCAGGCGCTGATCGACCCGATGTCTCCCGCACGCAAGCGCAAGTTCTTCGACCTGCTGGTCCGCATGGGCTACAAGGAGATCGAGGTCGGTTTCCCGGCCGCCTCGCAGACCGATTTCGACTTCGTGCGCGAGATCATCGAAGAGGGCGCGATCCCGGACGACGTGCACATCCAGGTGCTGACCCAGTGCCGTCCCGAGCTGATCGAGCGCACCTTCAAGGCGCTCGAAGGCGCGCCGCGGGCGATCGTCCACATTTACAACTCCACCTCGATCCTGCAGCGCCGCGTGGTGTTCCGCGAGGAGCGCGAGGGCATCAAGAAGATCGCGACGCAGGCCGCCGAAATGGTGGTCGAGCTGGCGGCGAAGCAGCCGGACACCGACTTCCGCTTCCAGTACTCGCCCGAGTCCTACACCGGCACCGAGCTGTCGTACGCGCTCGAGGTGTGCAACGCGGTCACCGAAATCTGGCAGCCGACGCCGCAGAAGCCGGTCATCCTGAACCTGCCCGCGACCGTCGAAATGGCGACCCCGAACGTCTACGCCGACTCGATCGAGTGGATGAGCCGCAACCTGGAGCGCCGCGATTCGGTGATCCTGTCGCTGCACCCGCACAACGACCGCGGCACCGGCATCGCCGCCGCCGAACTGGGCTACCAGGCAGGCGCGGACCGGATCGAGGGCTGCCTGTTCGGCAACGGCGAGCGCACCGGCAACGTCGACCTGGTCGCGCTGGGCATGAACCTCTACAGCCAGGGCATCGACCCGCAGATCGACTTCTCCGACATGGACGAGATCAAGCGGACCGTCGAATACTGCAACCAGCTGCCCGTCCCGGAACGCTCGCCGTGGGGCGGCGACCTGGTGTTCACCGCCTTCTCCGGCAGCCACCAGGACGCGATCAACAAGGGTCTCGACGCGATGAAGGACGCCGCGGACAAGAAGGGCGTCCCGGTCGACGAGCACCCGTGGGAGGTGCCGTACCTGCCGATCGACCCGAAGGACGTCGGCCGCACCTACGAGGCCGTGATCCGGGTGAACTCGCAGTCCGGCAAGGGCGGCGTCGCCTACATCATGAAGGCCGAGCACCAGCTCGACCTGCCGCGCCGGCTGCAGATGGAGTTCTCGAAGGTCATCCAGGCCTACACCGACACCGAGGGCGGCGAGGTCGACCCGGCCACCATGTGGCGCGCGTTCTCGGCCGAGTACCTGGAGTCGAAGACCCCGCTGGAGCTGATCAAGCAGCGGGTCACCGACAACGGCGGCGGCGAGTACGACCTCGAGGCCACGGTGAAGGTCGAGGGCGACGAGCACGAGATCACCGGCCGCGGCAACGGGCCGATCGCCGCGTTCTTCGACGCACTGTCCACTGTGGGCTATGACCTGCGGCTCCTGGACTACAGCGAGCACACGCTGAGCCCTGGCGACGACTCGCGCGCCGCGTCCTACATCGAATGCGCGATCTCCGACCGCGTGTTCTGGGGCATCGGGGTCGACCCGTCGATCGTCACCGCTTCGCTGCGTGCCGTGGTGAGCGCGGTCAACCGGGCCAACCGCTGACCCGAGCCTGATGCGCCCCAATGTGGCATTGGGTGCGTCACACGCACCCAATGTGGCGTTCGGTGCATCGCATGCACCCAATGCCACATTGGGGCGGTTAGGCGGTCGGGGCCGGGCGGGAGGTAGGTGTGCGGGCTGAGCGTCTGGTCGCGCTGCTCTTCACGCTGCACCGCAAACGCGCGGGCACCGTCGGGGAGCTGGCCGACGAACTCGGCGTGACCGAACGGACGATGCGGCGCGATCTCGCCGCGTTGCGCGAAGCCGGCGTGCCGCTCTGGAGTGAATCAGGGCGGCACGGCGGCATTCGGCTCGTGGACGGCTGGCGTTCGAGGCTCGACGGCCTGACCTCGCGGGAGGCCGTCGCGCTGCTGGCCCTCGACGTGCCGGACGCGCTCGCCGGGCTCGGCCTCGGCACTGCAGTGGCCGCGGCGCACGCGAAAGTGTCCGCGAGCATGCCCGCTCAGCTGCAGGAACAGGCTCGGACGGTCGCCGGGCGGTTCCATCTCGACGCCTCGGCCTGGTTCAGCTCGCCGGACGACGTCGCCGCGCTGCCTGCGGTCGCGAGGGCAGTGTGGACGCAACGGCAGCTCGACGTGCGCTATCGGCGGCGCGACAAGGTCACCAGGCGGACGCTCGATCCGCTGGGGCTCGTGTTGAAAGCCGGGGTTTGGTACCTGGTGGCGCGGGTCGGAGAAGACCTGCGGACGTATCGCGTCTCTCGGTTGGAGGCGGTCGCCGAAACCGGGGAAACCTTTGCGCGGCCGGAAGAATTCTCACTTGCTGACTGGTGGCGGGCGTCTTCGGCCGAGTTCGAGAAGATGCCGCTGCCGTTGAAGGTGACGGCTCGGCTCGACCGGTCCGCGGCGGGGGCGTTGCGACGGGTTTTCGGGCCGGAGCACGTGAACGAGGTGCTGGTGTCGCTCGGCCCGAAGGACGACGACGGGTGGGCCGAGGCCGAGTTCGCCATGGAGGGCAAGGAAGTCGCCGTCGGACAGCTGGTTTCACTCGGCCCCGGCGTCGAGGTGCTGACCCCGCCGGAGATCCGCGCCGCGGTCGCGGAATTCGGTCAGGCGCTCGCCGACCGCAACCGTCCGTGAGGGGAACCCTGAGGGAATCAGAGTCCCTCAGGGTTCCCCTCACGGACATCAGCGGTAGCCGGTGGCGTCGGCGGGTTTTCCGGGTTCCTGGACTTCGGTGATGTACCGCCACGCGTCCGGGCGGCTGCCGTCCACGTCGTCGATCTCGTAGACCTTCGCCAGCTGTCCGCTGGAAACGGTCTGGCCGGTCCAGCGGTGCCGGTCCGCGTCGGCGGCGAGTGCGACGACCGTTCGGCCGGAGAAGACCGGCGACTCCGAGATCACGAAGTGCGGCTCGCGGACCGTCGCGTCGCGCCAGTTTTCCTCGGTGACCTCGAAGATCTCCAGCATCGCCTCCGAACGCAGCCAACCCGGCGTGAACGCGATCGCCGTGCAATCGTGCGCTTTCAGCTCGGCCGCCTCGCCGACGGCCAGGACGTTGATCGCCGCCTTGGCCAGGTAGTAGGGCAGCGAAGTGCCCTCGCGGTACTTCCGGTTGTACTCGGCGGTGCCGTCGGTCAACTCGATCACGAGCCCGCCCGGACGGCGGATGACCAGCGGAAACAGATGGTGGCTGGTGATCAGGTGGGCGTCGAGGGACAGCCGCATCATCCGCAGGCTGGCGTCCAGCGAATGCTCCCAGACCGGTTTGCCCCACTCCAGGTAGCGGTCGCCGCCCCAGATGCCGTCGACCAGGATGTCGAGCCCGCCGTGCTCGGCGTCGATCCGCTGGGCGAGCGCGGCGACCTCGTCGCTCACCAGATGGTCGACCCGCAGCGCGCTTCCCTTGCCGCCGGCGGCTTCGATCCGCTCCAGAGTGTCCTCAATGGTCTCCGGACGGTCCACTTCGGACCGTCCGGAGCGCGTCGTGCGACCGGTGACGTACACGTACGCCCCGGCCCGGCCCAGCTCGATCGCGATCGCCCGGCTCGCCCCGCGCGTGCCGCCCGCCACGAGCGCGACCTTGCCCGCCAGTTCCCCGCTCATTCCGTTCGTCCCCTTTTCTCTCGGTGGACCACCAGCGTGCGCGCGAACCCTGACATCCTCTGTCCGGGTTCGCGGAATCTGTGTCCCGGCTGTGCCTTGCTGTGAAGTGCCGGTGATTGGGACTCATCTGGACTGGCAAGGCGGTTAATAGAGACATGAACGCTACGACGGCTGGGCTGGTGCTGCTGTTCGTCGTCTCGCTGGTGCCGCTGTTGCCCACCGAGGTGACGCTGCTCGGCATGGGCGTGGCCGCGGCGCAGCACGGGACGTCGCTGGCTGTCGTGATCGCGGTCGCGAGCCTCGGCTGCCTGCTGTCTGACCAGGCGTTGTACGCGCTCGGACGGTTCGGCGGGGCGCGGATGCTGACCCGGCTGGGCCGCCGGCGCAAGCTGGCCGCCGGGCTGACCTGGCTCGACGGGCGGCTGCAGCGACACCCTCGGCCGGTCTTGGTGGTCGCGCGGTGGCTGCCTTCCGGCGGGACGGTCGGCGCGCTGCTGGCCGGCTCGTTGCGGTGGCGGTTCGCCGAGTTTCTGACCGCGTCCGCGGTGGGCGTGCTGCTGTGGACCTCGTATGTCGCGTTCCTCGGCTACGCCGGTGGCCAGCTGGTTGCCGAGCCGGGAGTGAGCCTGGCGTTGTCGCTGACCATCGCGGTGCTGCTGGGCTCGGCGATCACCCTTGGGATTCGACGCCACGCAGCGCCGAGTACAGCGCCCTGATCAGCGATTCGTTCTCTGGAGCGGCCGCCGCGGGGAACGGGATGCGGCGGCGGGTGTAGCCGTACGCAATGCCGTTTCGGGGATCGGCGAACGCCTGCTGGCCGCCCGCGCCACTGTGCCCGAAGCTGCCCTGGCCCAGCTCCGGGTAACGCTCGCCGGTGGCGTGGAATCCGATGCCGAACGCCTTCTGCTCGCCCAGCACCACGTCGCGCCCGATGGAATGGATCTGCGCGAACTCGGCGATGATTTCCGGCTTGAGCAAGGGCGATTCGCCGTCCAGCGGGCTGATCGGCGCCGCGTACATCCGGGCCAGACCGCGGGCTGAGGCGACCCCGCCGAACGACGCCGGACCGAGCCGCCGGACCTCCGGCAGGTTCGGCAGTTCCCACACTTCCGGGCCGTCCGGGTGGTGCCGGTTGAACGCGATGCCCTGGAGGCTGTTCGCGGCGGGCAGCGGGAGCTGACGTTCGGGGGTCAGCACCATCGGTTGCGTGGCAACGAATCGCGGCTCAAGGTCGGCGGGCAGGCCGAGATGAAAGTCCACTGTGTACGGACCGCTGACGCGATCGGCGAAGTTTTCCTGGAGGGTGCGGCCGGTCACGCGGCGGACGACTTCGCCGCTGAGCGCGCCGATTACCAATGCGTGGTAACCGAATGCGGTGCCGGGCCGCCAGAAGGGGCGCTGCCAAGCCAAGCGTTCGGCGACGATCCGGTCGTCCGCGAGCTCCGCACGGCTGAAGCCTTCGTCGGAGCCGACCACTCCGGCTCGGTGCGCGAGGAGTTCTCGCAAGGTGACGTCTTGCTTGCCTTCGACCGCGAACTCCGGCCAGTAGTGGCTCACTCGCTGGTCCAGGTCCAGTACGCCGTCCTGGACCAGCAGCGCGACGGTCAGATGCGCCGCCCCTTTCGACGCGGAGTACGCGCCGATCAGGGAATCTCCATCGATGTCCTCGCCGGTCCAGAGGTCGACCACTTGCTCACCGCGGTGGTACGCCGCCAGTTGTGCGGATCCGTCGGCTACTGCGGCGAACTCGTCCCGCACCTGTTCGAAGCCGGGCCGCACGGTGCCCTTGATGTCTGCCATGCCGCCACGCTACACCCGTTTGTAACCAATGGTCACTAATTCTTCTCGGTAGAGTCCCCGGCTATGACTCGACCGCGGCCCGGCCGTCCCGCACAGCTCGACCGCGAGCGGATCGTCGACGCCGCGTTGTCCGCCGGGAATCTCGACACGCTGACCATGCGCGAGCTGGCCGCGCGGCTCGGCGTGACGCATGGCGCGCTCTACCGCTGGGTCGCCAATCGGGACGCGCTGTTCGACCTGGTCAGCGAGGTAGTGCTGGATCGGGTGCTTCCCGAGGAGGGGCCGCCGCGCCGGGCTTGGCGGCCGTGGCTCGCGAAGGTCGCGTGGGCGATGCACGACCAGTTTCTCGCGGTACCCGGTTACGCGAGCCGGTTGTCCCGGCCGCATCGGCACAACGCGGATTCGTTCGGCCGGCTGCACACCGAGGTGGTCGCCGCGTTCACGAATGCCGGGGTGTCGCCGGAACTGGCCGAGCAGAGCTGGTACATCTTCATCACCTGCACGGTCAGCTGGCTCGCCGTCCGGGAAAACCCGCTCGACCTCGGGCCGGACGCACCGCGGTTCGAGCTTTTCCTCGACACCCTGCTGCGGGGGCTGCCCGCCCGGGAACCCGGCTAGGTCGTGAGGGCGGCTACTTCGGCGCGCATCTCGTCGATCACGGTCGCCACCGCCGGCCGGTTCGCGGCACCGGTGCGGCACACCACTTCCACCAGCCGCGCCGCACGGATCCCCGCCAGCGGGCGGCCGACCAATCCGCTGCCGCGCCGAGTGTCCATTGTGTACCGAGGCATCAGCGCGATCCCGTGTCCGGCCGCGACCAGCCGTTCGGTGATGCGGAAATCGTTGATGCGCTGGACGATCTGCGGCCGCACGCCGGTGCGCACGGTCAGCGAGCGGAGGACGTCGTCGACCGGGAAGCCGTGGTCTACCGAGATCCAGCGTTCGTCCGCGAGATCGGCCAGGCCGACGCGGCGGTTGCGGGCGAGGCGGTGGCCGACCGGGAGGGCGACGTCCAGCGGTTCGCGCAGCAGCGGGACCACGTCGAGGCGTTCGGTGTCGAACTCGGCCGCGTGCTCGTCGCGGTGGGCGACGACGACGTCGTAGTCCGCGACCAGGCCGGGCACCTGCGGAGGGACCATGTCGACGTCGCGGACGTCGACCTCGAGGTTCTCGTGCTGGCCGATGCGGCGCAGCAGGCCGGGCAGCAGCATCAGGCCCGCGGACTGGAAGATCGCGATCCGCACGCGGCCGCGCGGGGCGCTGCGGTAGGTGTCCAGCTCCGCTTCGGCCCGGTCCAGCGCGGCCAGCACGTCGTCGGCGCGGGCGACGAGCGCGCGGCCGGCGTCGGTGAGCCGAAGCCCGCGACCGGCCGGTTCGGTGAGCGCGATGCCGACCTCCGCCTGCAACGCGCGCAACTGCTGCGAGATCGCCGACGGCGTGCAGTGCAACGCCTGAGCGGCGGCGGTGACGCTGCCCCGATCGGCGAATTCGCGCAGCGTCCGGAGCCTGCCCAAGTCCATCCGCGCAGTGTATGTGAAGCAACGCTACACAGTCAGTGCAGTTATTCTCGCTGGTGCTTCAAAGTTTGCCTAGGCACAGTAAGAAGCATGGCCATCCGGGACCGTCTGCTCGCTGTGTTCGTCGCCGTCCTGTGGGGCCTCAACTTCATTGCGATCCACGCCACACTCGGCCAATTCCCGCCGATGTTCGCGGGCGCGCTGCGGTTCCTGCTGATCGCCATCCCGACGGTTTTCCTCGTGCCGTGGCCGCGGGTGAAGCTGCGCTACCTCCTCGGCTACGGGCTCGGGTTCGGCACCGGGCAGTTCGCGTTCCTGTTCGTCGCGATGCACCTGGGCATGCCGACCGGGCTGGCGTCGCTGGTGCTGCAGGCGTCGGCGCCGTTCACCGTGCTGCTGGGCGCGGTGCTGCTGCGGGAACGCGTCTCCGGACGGCAACTGGCCGGGATCCTGCTCGCGGTGGCGGGCATGACCGCGATCGCGTGGCAGCAGTCCGCCCACGCCGCGCTGGTGCCGGTGGTGCTGACCTTGCTGGCCGCGCTGAGCTGGGCGATCGGCAACCTGAGCATGCGCCGCGCCGAGCCGGACAACCCGCTGCACCTGACGCTGTGGATGTCGGTGGTGCCGCCGCTGCCGATGCTGGCGCTGTCGAGCATCTTCGAGGGCCCCGGCGCCGCGTGGCATTCGCTGGCGACGCTCGGCACCAAAACGGGTCTGATCGGCGTCGCGGGGCTGGCGTACGTGGTCATCTTCGGGACGGTCATCGGGTCCGGCATCTGGACCACCCTGATGCGCCGCAACCCGGCGGGCGTGGTCGCGCCGTTCTCGCTGCTGGTGCCGGTGGTGGGGTTGACGGCGTCGTTCTTCATCCTCGGCGAGGTGCCGACAGTGCTGACGCTGGTCGCCGCGGCGGTGGTGATCGGCGGGGTGCTGCTGGGGTCGTTGCGGCGGAAGCCCGCTGTTACGCCGGAGGAATTGCTGCCAGTGTGAGGGTTATCCGGTGGGACGCTGCCGCAGCAACTCGGGTACCCGGTCGTAGGTCTTCAGCTCACCGGCCAGCTCCGGGACCAGATAGCCGAGCACGCGCAGAATCGTCTCGTGGTCCTTCCACAGATGCCGGTGGTGAATCGGCTCGTGGTGCATGATCCGGTTGCGAAACAGCAGAACGGTGCGTAAATCGGTGTGCAGATCGCGCCGTTTGCCGCGGTAGAAGGCGAACGCGCGATGCAGGTGCGGGACCCACAGCGTCCGGTCGTAGGCGCTGCTGAGGGTCGACACCCAGAATCCGAGAGACAGGTTGGCCACGAGATCGTCGGGGGTCTGCCGCCGTTCGCGGACGGTCAGCTTGCGCCGGGCCTCGGCCAGTTTGCGCACGCCGTCGGACCGCAGCGGGGCGACCCGCCACCAGTCTTCCCGGTCGAACGCCGTCGCCAAGGTGCGGTGCAAACCGTTGCGCAGCGCCAGTTCCAGGCAATGCAGCGCGGGGTAGAAGGCGGCGGAAACCTCGATGTTCCACCAGTACAACGCACAAGCCCGGGCGAGATCGCCGTCTGCCTTCGCGAGATACGGCGCGAACCTCGGGGTCGACAAGCCGTCCCGGATCCACCCCGGCTCCTCCGGCATCAGCCGCCCCTCCTCTTCATCCCCTCTCGGTCGAGGGGGGATGTGCTAGTATGGCCTAGTACGCCCCGGGTCGCCTCTGCTTTCAGCATGCCGCCCGGGGCATCGCTTATTTCCGGGCCAGTGAACAGAAACCCCCAGCGAGTCCGAAGACTCACCGGGGGAATCCCAGGGCCGAAAACGTCAGGCCACCGCGTCGTTCTTCTCCGACGACGAGGACGAAGACGAGGCCGACTCCGCCGCGTGGCGGGCCATGCGCTTCTTCAGCACCAGCGTCACCACCACGCCGATCACCAGCGCCGCGCCCAGGCCTGCCCACTGGAAGCCCTTCAGCCACTTGTCGGCGACCACGCCCAGGTAGTAGATGAGCGCCGTCGTTCCGCCCGCCCACACGATGCCGCCGAGGGCGTTCGCGATCAGGAAGCGCGGGTAGTGCATGTTGAGCGACCCGGCGAGCGGGCCGGCCAGGATGCGCAGCACCGCGACGAACCGGCCGAAGAACACCGCCCACATGCCGCGTTTGTGGAACATCCGTTCGGCGCTCGCGATGTGATCGGGGCCGAAATGCTTGGGGAACTTCCGGCCCGCCCACGCGAACAGCCGTTTGCCGCCCTTGCGGCCGATCAGGTATCCGATGCTGTCGCCGATGATCGCGCCCGCGGTGGCCAGCGCGCCGATCCACACCGGGTTCAGCCCGCTGTGCGACGACGCCAGCAGCGCCGCGCTCACCAGCACGATCTCCCCCGGCAGCGGGATGCCCAGGCTTTCGACCATCACCACCAAGCCCACCAACAGGTAGACCGAGAGCGGAGGGATCGCCTCCAGCACGTGGTCGATGTTCACTGCCAACCCCCTTGTGATTCGTGCCTGGTCTCCGCAGGGTACCCAGCTCGCGGCGATCCTCGCGTCCACCTGGAGTCGGGGGTGGGGTCCGTCTTACGGCAGGGGTTTTTCAGGGTTTTTCCGACATAACACGCAAAGCGCGCGATTCGAAGTACTCCCGTTCCGGCAGGCTCAACGTGCGTTGGGCGGCGCGTGCGTAACAGTCGTGGGCGCCTTGCGGGTCGCCGAACAGTTCCAGGAGATGCGCGCGGACGACGTCAGCGCGGTAGTGGTCCACGTCGGCGGCGTCCAGTTCGTTCAGCGCGAGCGCCGGGCCTTCGACGCGGGCGAGCGCGACCAGGCGGTTGAGGGTGACCATCGGGCCGGGGGCGATCTGCTGGAGAAGGTCGTACAGCAGCAGGATCTGCGGCCAATCGGTCGCGTCAGCGGTCGGTGCTTCGTCGTGCACGGCGGCGATCGCGGCCTGCAGCTGGTAGGGGCCGACCGGGGTGGTGGCCAGCGCGTGTTCGATGAGCGCGCTGCCTTCGGCGATCGCGGACGCGTCCCAGCGCGAGCGGTCTTGTTCGGCCAGCGGCACGGGGATTCCGTCCGGACCGGTGCGGGCGGGCCGGCGGGCGTCGGTGAGCAGCATGAGGGCGAGCAGTCCGGCGACCTCGCCGTCGGCAGGCCGCAGTGCGTGCAGTTGCCGGGTGAGCCGGATCGCCTCGGCGGTCAGCTCGACGCGGTTCACCGCGCTGCCGGAGCTGGCGGTGTGGCCTTCGGTGAACACCAGGTACAGCACCTGCAAGACCGCGGCGACGCGTTCCGGCAGCTCGTCCTGCGGCGGCAACGCGAACTCCGCCCCGCGCAGTTTGTGTTTCGCCCGGCTGATCCGCTGGCCGATAGTCGGCTCCGGGACGAGATACGCCCGCGCGATCTCCGCAGTGGTGAGGCCGCCGACGGCCCGCAAAGTGAGAGCCACTTGCGACGGCCGGGTCAGGGCCGGATGGCAGCAGAGCAACAGCAGGGTGAGGGTGTCGTCCTGCTGCGGCACGAGTTCGAAGGACGGCGGTTCCATCGCCGCCACCGTCTCCTCACGACGGATGCGCGCGGCTTCGGTGCGCCACATCTCGATCCGCCGCCGCGAGGCCGTCGTGATGAGCCAGGCCTTCGGGTTGTCCGGAACACCGTCCTTCGGCCATTGCACGGCGGCGGCGAGCAGGGCCTCTTGCACGGCGTCCTCGCATTTGCCGAAATCGCCGTAGCGGCGCACGAGCGCGGTCAGCACCTGGGGGATGAGATCCCGCAGGAGGCTGTCGATCACAGCTCGAAGTCGACGTCGCCGGTCAGGCCCATCACCGGCCGCACCTCGATCGTCGCGAACGGGGCCTCCGGGATCCGCGCGGCTATCTCCAGCGCGCGGGCCTCCGAAGCGCATTCCAGCAGGTAGAAGCCGGCGAGCTGTTCCTTGATCTCGGCGAACGGGCCGTCGGTGGTGCTGACGCCGTCGGCGCGCACGTGGACCTGCTTCGTCAGGTCCGGCGCGGCCAGCCGCTCGGACACGATCCGCTCGCCTTCCAGCTCCTCGTGGAACCGCTGGTAGGCGCGCAGGCCCTCGGCCTTCTGCTCGTCGGTCATCCCCGCCCAAGCCGCGCGCGACGCCGGGTTGCCGTAGATCAGGACCAGATACTTCATCCGAAGCCTCCTCGAAAAAGTCTTCTACCCCTGATGTCGAAGCCGCGCGGACAGCTTCGACGTCCCGGACGAACGCACCGCCTGAGGAGAAGGAGACCACAAAATGTCCGAGAACGAGATCCGCGACCTGCTGGCCGAGCACACCGCCGCGACGCACGCGAAGGACCCGCAGCGGCTCGTCTCCTGCTACGCCGACAAGGCGGTCCGGTTCGACCTCGCCCCGCCGCTGCGCACGACCGGCGCTTCCGCGGACTACGTCACGCAGTGGTTCAGCACCTTCGACGGTCCGATTTCCCGCACCCACCACGACGAGGAGATCACCGTGTCCGGCGATCTGGCGGTGGTGACGGCGCTGACCAAACTGACCGCGACCCCGCGCGGCGCGAGCGAATCGTTCACCCTCTGGTTCCGCAGCACGTTTGCCTTGCGGCGGCTCGAAAACGGCTGGCTGATCTCGCACGAGCACAGCTCGACGCCGTTCCACATGGACGGTTCGTTCCGCGCCGCCGTCGATCTCCAGCCCTGAAAAGCCGTGAAGGGCTCCTTGCGGGAATCTGATTCCTGCAAGGAGCCCTTCACGGACAGTCGGAGGATCTCGGCGGCCGGGAGTTCAGGCGTCGGGGTCGTCGCGGCAGGTACAGATCGGGTAGGCGGACACGATTTTTCGGAGCCGGTAAAGGAGCGCAAGGTTCAAGATCCGTTCCTGCTCGTCGCCGACGGTGCCGAGCGAGCCGAGGATGCGCGCGACGATCAGCGGGCTAGGCGTGCGCCGCCCCTGCTCCCACTCGGGGATAGCCCCTGGAGAGACGCCGATCCGCCGGGCAAGCTCGCGGACGCCCCACTTTCTTGCCTCCCGGGCTTCGCGGAGCGCGCTGCCCGCCATCTTCGGCAACAGATTCGGCTGGCGCTCCGGGTCGTTCGTGCACACTCGTCGTGTCCTGCTCTTCGGTCCTGTCGGCGATGATCTCGCCAGTATCGGGATCGGTGACGATCTCGGCGCCGTCGTACTGGATCCAATGGCCCACGCTCACCACGCCCGTTTCGGACTGCGCAGTCCTTCGCGGAAGCACGTCCGGCAGTCGTAGCGATGGTCGCGGTCCGGCCCCAGTTCCTCGGACAGTTCATCGGCGAATGCCATCCGTTGCGGCAACTGCAAGCCGGACGTGCACTTCGGCCAGAACACTTCCGCCCCAGGAGTGAACAGCTTCCGTTCGAACTGATGGTTCCAGCCGTCACACGTCCACCTGTGCACCGAATAAATCACCGTAGCCACCTCGCCGCAGGGCAGCTCGCCCGTGATCCGCATCGCTTCCACATCCCACCTCGCCAACTGGTATTGACGTCTTATCCACTAACCGTCGCACATCGCTCGCAACTGGTCAAGACAAGTGGACCAGTGGCAGAATGGGTGCATGGTGGATCGCACTAGCGGAGTTCCCGCGTTTCGGCAGGTGGCGGCCGACCTTCGCGAGAAGATCGCAGCCGGTCAGTACGCGCCAGGCGATCAGCTGCCGAGCGAACGCGAATTGGTGGATGTCTACAGCGTGTCCCGTCCGACAGTGCGCGACGCGGTGGACGTGTTGCGGCGTGAGGGTCTCGTGATCGCCGAACATGGTCGCGGCGTGTTCGTGCGGCCGCCCGCCAGCATTCAGCGCATCGCCCGGTCTCGTCTGTCGAAAGAGGCGCGGGCGAAGAACCGCGGCGCATTTCTCGCTGACGCCGCAGCACGCGGCTTCGCACCATCGTCGTCAGTCACGGTTCGGTTCGAACGGGCCGACGCACGTGCGGCCAAGCATCTTGCGATCGATGAAGGCGCTGAAGTAACCGTGCGAGACCGGGTAATGCGCGCTGACGGGCTCGTCGTCCAGCTCGCGGTGTCGCGCCTTCCACGCGAGCTGACGCGCGACACCGCGATCGAGCAGGTGGATACGGGCAGCGGCGGTACGTACGCCCGACTGGAAGATGCGGGGCACGAACTCGCGTCGTTCGTGGAACATGTCGGGGCTCGGATGCCCAACCCTGTCGAGGCATCGCAGCTTCAACTCGCCGACGGCGTCCCGGTTGTGACCGTCACGCGCGTGGCCCACGGCACGGACGGGAGGCCGCTGGAGATGAACGACATGGTCCTTGCCGCAGACCGCTACGAGCTGTCGTACGAGTGGCCTGCCGATTGACTGTCCACACGGAACTGACCGCGTCGATACGACACCGGTAAGCCCGGGACGCGCGAAGGCCCCCACCTGTAAAAGGTGGGGGCCTTCACGGACGACTCAGAGGATCTCGGCGGCCGAACCGACGTCCGGCGGGCCGAGGTCGGGGTTCAGCGCCCCGGCGTCGACCAGTTCCACCTCGACCTTGTGCGGCTGGATCCGCCCGTCGCGGATGTCCTCCGCGTAGTGGCACGCCACCCGGTGCCCGGCGCCGATCTCGCGCAGCTGCGGGCGATCGGTGTTGCACAGGCTTTCCTGCTTCCACGGACACCGCGTGTGGAAGCGGCAGCCCGACGGCGGATTGGCCGGCGACGGCAGGTCGCCGGCGAGCAGGATCTGCTCCCGGCTGTCCTCCACCACCGGGTCCGGCACCGGAATCGCCGACAGCAACGCGCGCGTGTACGGGTGCAGCGGGTTCTGGTACAGCTCCTCCGACGTCGTCTCCTCGACCAGCGCGCCGAGGTACATCACGCCGATCCGGTCGGAGATGTGCCGGACCACCGCGAGGTCGTGCGCGATCACCACGTAGGTGAGACCGAGCTCTTCCTGCAGATCCTCCAGCAGGTTCACCACCTGCGCCTGCACCGAAACGTCCAGTGCGGACACCGGTTCGTCGGCGACGATCAGGTCCGGCTCCACCGACAGCGCCCGCGCGATGCCGATGCGCTGGCGCTGGCCGCCGGAGAACTCGTGCGGGTACTTCCGCAGCGCGGTCTCCGGCAGGCCGACCGCGCTCAGCAGCTCGCGCAGCCGCTTCGCGGTGGATTCCTTGTCCTTGTCGAGCCCGTGCGCGCGCATGCCCTCGACGAGGATCGACTCGACCGACTGGCGCGGGTCCAGGCTCGACATCGGGTCCTGGAACACCATCTGCATCCGCCGCCGCGCCTTGCGCAGCTGCTCGCCCTTGAGCTGGGCGACGTCGGTGCCGTCGAACACGACCTTGCCGTCGGTCGGCTCGTTGAGCCGCAGGATCGCGCGGCCCAGCGTCGACTTGCCGCAGCCGGATTCGCCGACCAGGCCGTAGGTTTCGCCGCGGCGGATCGACAGGTCGACCCCGTCCACCGCGAACACGTGGCCCACCGTGCGGTCCACGACGATGCCGCGCTTGATCGGGAAGTGCACCTTGAGGCCGGTGACCTCGAGCAGCACCTCGTCGGTGTTCGCCACCGTCATCGGGTTCCTCCTCCTGCCGCCACGGCGGGTTGCACCGGGTTGTGGCAGCGCAGCAAGCCGTTCCGGTCGGGAACCAGCTCCGGCGAATCTTCCAGGCAGGCCGCGACCGCGTTCGGGCAGCGCGGCGCGAACGCGCACCCGCCGTCCCACGGGATGTTGTCGGCGACCGAACCGCGGATCGGCACCAGCTTCTCGCCGCGGCCTTCGTCGAGCCGCGGGATCGAGGCCAGCAGGCCGTGCGTGTACGGATGCCGCGGCTGCGCGAACAGCGAATGCCGTTCCTGGCGCTCCACGATCCGGCCGCCGTAGAGCACGTTGACCTCGTCGCAGAGCCCGGCGACGACGCCGAGGTCGTGCGTGATCATCACCAGCGCGGTTCCGGTGTCCTGCACCAGTTCCCGCAGCAGAGCGAGGATCTGCGCCTGGATCGTCACGTCGAGCGCGGTGGTCGGCTCGTCCGCGATGAGCAGCCGCGGACGGCACGCCAGCGCGATCGCGATCAGCGCGCGCTGGCGCATCCCGCCGGAAAGCTGGTGCGGGTACTCGGAAAGCCGTCGCGTCGGGTCGGGAATGCCGACCTTGTCGAGCAGTTCCGCCGCTTCGATCCGCGCCTTCTTGCGCGGCATGTCGCGGTGGCGCTCCAGCACCTCGGTGATCTGCAGCCCGATCGGGATGACCGGGTTCAGCGAGGACAGCGGGTCCTGGAACACCATGCCGAGGTCGCGGCCGCGCCGGTCGCGCATTTCGCGGTCGGACAGGGTCAGCAGGTCGGTGCCTTCGAAGCGCACCGAACCGCTGACGGTGTTGCCGCGCTTGGCGAGCAGCCGCATGATCGCGAGCGAGGTCACCGACTTGCCGCAGCCGGACTCGCCGACCAGACCGACCGTCTGGCCGGGTTCGACGTCGAAACTCACGCCGTCGACCGCGGTGAACGGGCTTTCGCCGCGGCGCTGGAACACGACCTTCAGGTCGCGGACTTCGAGAAGTGCCACGGGGTCACCGCCGGTTCTTCGGGTCGAGGGCTTCGCGGAGGGACTCGCCGAGCAGGGTGAACCCGAGCGCCACGATGATGATCGCGATCGCCGGGTAGTAGGCCAGCTCGGGCCGGATGTCGAGGAAGTGCTGGGAAGCGTTGCCCAGCATCAGTCCCCACTCCGCGCGGGTCGGGTCCGGGTCGCCGAGACCGAGGAACGACAGCGCCGCGGCCTCCAGGATCGCGGTCGCCAGGGTCAGCGTCGCCTGCACGATCACCGGGCCGAGCGAGTTCGGCAGCATGTGCCGGAACACGATCGTCGTCCGCTTCACGCCGAGCGACGTCGCCGCCAGCACGTGGTCCGCCTCGCGCTGGGCGAGCATCGAACCGCGCAGCAGCCGGGCGAAAATCGGCACGCCGATGATCGACACCGCGATGATCACCGTCCACTGGCTCGGCTTCGCGAACAGCGCCGCGATCGAGATCGCCAGCAGCAGCGAGGGAAACGCCAGCAGCACGTCGACGATGCGCATGAGGACGGTGTCCACCCAGCCGCCGAACGCGCCCGCGAGCCCGCCGATGAGCGCGCCGAGCAGCACGCCGATCACCGTGGCGAGCACGCCGACCAGCAGCGTCTGCTGTGCGCCGATCAGCAGCCGGGACAGGAAGTCGCGGCCGAAGTCGTCGACGCCGAGCGGGAATCCGGGCTGTGCGCCCGGAATGATGCCGCGGCCGAGGACGACCTGGTCCTGCAGATACCGGACCTGCGGGTCCTTCGGCGCGAGCAGCGGCGCGAAAATCGCCAGCAGCAGGAACAGCAGGGTGATCACGCCGCCGACGATCGCCACCGGGCTGCGCAGCATCCGGCGCAGCGCCTCGGCGCCGAGACTGCGCCCGCCCGCCGACGCGGCGGCGAGCTTGTCGATCGGCTCTTTCTTCTTGTTCAGCAGAGTGTTCACCGCACACGCACCCTCGGGTCGATGAGCCCGTAGGAAATATCCACGAGCATGTTCACGAGCACGTAGACCAGTGCCCCGAGAAGCAGCAGCGCCTGCAGCCGCGGGTAGTCCCGCTTGTCGATCCCTTCCGCCAGAAGGAATCCGAGGCCGCGGAAGTTGAACACTCGCTCGGTCAGCACGGCGCCGCCGAGCAGCGCGCCGGTCTGCAGGCCGATCGTGGTGATCACCGGCAGCAAGGCATTGCGCAGCACGTGCCGCTGGCGGACCACGGGCTGGGTGAGGCCCTTGGAGTTCGCGGTGCGGATGAAGTCCTCGTTGAACACGTCGAGCACCGACGCGCGGGTGATCCGGGTGATCACCGCGAGCGGAATCGTCGCGAGCGCGAGAGCGGGAAGAATGAGGTGCTTGATCGCGTCCCAGACCGCGTCCCATTCGCCGGTCATCATTCCGTCGAGAATGGCGAAATGCGTGACGACGGTGGCGTCGATGCCGGGAGCCTGCCTGCCTTGCGACGGCAAGCCGAGCGGCGTGGAAAGCAGGTCCTGCATCATGTAGCCGAGGAAGAAGATCGGCACCGCGACGCCGACCAGGGTCAGCACGATGATGACGTTGTCGACGACCTGGCCGCGGAACCGGGCGGCGAGATAGCCGAACGAAATGCCGGCCACCACGGCGATGATCATCGCCGAGATGCCCAGTTCAATGGTGGCGGGAAGGAAGGTGCCGATCTCCGACATAACCGGCCGGGCCGACACGAGCGAATTGCCGAAATCGCCGGTGATCGCGCGGCCGAGGAATTTGAAGTACTGCACGAAAATCGGCTGGTCGAGGCCGAGCACGTGGTTGAGGTTCGCCAGTTTTTCCGGCGTCGCCTTGTCCCCGAGCAGAGCGGACGCGGGCCCGCCGGGGAGTGAGCGCAACCAGGCGAACACCAGGATGGACAGGATGAGGAGCGTCGGGATCGCTTGTAGCAGCCGACGCACGAGAAAACGGAGCACGAGTAGTCCTTTGTGTACAGCCCGGGAACGAGGCCAAGGGCAGGCGCGGTAGCACCTGCCCTTGGCCTGGCTGCTCAGTGGAGCACGTCAGCCGATCGTGACGGTGTCGAAGCGTTCGTCGGTGAGCGGGCTGGCCACCACGCCCTTGATCTTCGGGCCGACCACGATCGCCGGCGTCGGGTAGGCGATCGGGATGGCGGGCAGGTATTCCATGATCTTCTTGTTGGCGTCCTGGTACGCCTTGGTGTGCGCGTCGCCGGCGGGCGCGGCGTCCGCGTCGGCGAGCGCCTTGAAGATGCCCTGGTTGTTCTGGTCGGTGAGGCCGAACTCCGGCTTCGGGCGACCGAAGAAGGTGCCGACGAAGTTGCCCGCGTCGTTGTAGTCACCGGTCCAGCCGAGCAGGTGGATGTCCTGCTTGCTGTTCTGCTGCACGTCGTCCTTGTACCCGCCGTTCCACGACTCCGCGACCGGCTGCACGTTGATGCCGATGGCCTTCAGGTCCTCGGAGATCGCGGTGTAGGTGTCGGCCGGGTTCGGCATGTAGGGCCGGGTGACCTCGGTCGGGTAGTAGAACTTGAGGGTCAGGCCCTCGGCGCCGGCTTCCTTCAGGAGCTGCTTGGCGCGTTCCTTGTCGTACGGGTACTTGGTCACGTCGTCGGTGTAGCCGGAGATCGCCTTCGGCACGAACTCGGTCGCGACCTCGGAACCCTCGGCCAGCTTGGAGCGCACGAACTGCTCGCGGTTGATGCCGTAGGCCAGCGCCTGGCGGACCTTGGGGTTCGCCAGCTTCGCGCCGTTGGGGCCGCCCTGGTTGATGCCGAGGTAGAGCACGTTGAACGACGGGCGGATCAGCACCTGCTCGCCGTCGTTGCGCAGCAGTCCGTAGTCGGCGGGGGCCGGGAAGTCGTACCCGTTGATGTCGCCCGCCTTGAGCGCCTGCTTGCGGGCGTTCTCGTCCGGGATCACCTTGAACACGAGCTTGTCCAGCTTCGCCGGCTGCGGCATCGTGCTGGTGTCGTTGCGCACCAAGGTGATCTGGCCGTTGCCCTGGTCCCAGCCCTCGAACTTGAAGGGGCCGGTGCCGGTCGGGTGCTTGTAGCCGTACTCCGGATACGTGATCGACGTGCCGGAGCCGGTGACCTTGTCCGCGTTGTACTTCTGCAGCGCGGTGGGGCTCTGGATCGCGAACGACGGCAGCGTGAACGCGGCCGGGAAGGCGCCCTTCGCGCGGGTCAGGTTCAGGACCGCGGTGTGGTCGTCCTTCGCCTCGCAGCTCTTGTAGACCGGCTGGCCCTTGGTGGTGCCCTCGTTGTTCGCGAAGCCCTCGAAGACGTCGCCGTAGTAGATCATCTGGCTCTGGGCGGTGGCGCCCTTCATGTTGTACCAGCGATCGAAGTTGAAGCAGACGGCCTTCGCGTCGAACGCGGTGCCGTCGCTGAACTTCACGCCCTGCTTGAGGTCGAACGTCCAGGTCTTGCCGTCGTTGCTCGGCGTCCACTTCGTGGCGAGCGACGGGGCCAGGTCAGCGGTGCCCGGCTTGTTCTGGATCAGCGTGTCCAGCATCTGCCGGGTGATCCGGAACGTCTCGCCCTCGTCGTTGAAGATCGGGTCGAACATCTTCGGGTTGCCGGTGTTGCCGAAGACCATGGTGCCCCCGGAACCACCGCCTCCGGACTCGTCGCGCTTCGATTCCGCGCACGCGGACAGCGAGACCGCGAGCGCGCCCGCGAGTCCGATCAGAGCTGCCCGGCGTGTTCGGGTCAGCCGCAATTGCTGCATCTGGCACCCCTTGGGAATGTTCGGTGTATCGAAATTCACCGTCGGCGGTCAGTTCGGGAAGACCAGTGCGATCGGTGTGTTCGGTGACACTAGCGGGAACTCGGCCCCCGCTTAAGCACGTGAGGTTACGATCGCGCTACGTAAGCCCCAAATTGACCGCAACGTGTCGGCAATTGTGCGCTCTGCGTAGCGAAAACCGCCGGTTTGGTACGTTGAGTGGCGGTTTGCTCACCCGTTTGGCCTAGCGGAGCGGGTTGTCCGTTCCGGGTGCCGTGGATGTTCCGGAACTCGTGAGACGGGCCTTCGGAGTTGCCCGCGAAGGACATCGGAACAGCCCGAATGTACTCGAGTTTCCAGCGCTCGCGCATTCCGCGCAATAGCCGTTTTCGCTGGCCGCAAACCGATGTCGAGCAGGCATTCCGGTTGTTCAGACCAGCTGGTCCGCCGCCTCGCGAGTGCCGTCGACGGCGAACCAGCCGCGTTCGAACAACTGCCAGCGCCGCAGCTCGCCGCGGGCCGCCTCGCCGTCCCGGGCGACCGCCCTGGACAACCGTTCAGCCTCGGTCCCGCCCTCGATCCAGCACAGCCACGACAACCTCGACCGCAGTGCCCGGCGTCCACTCGAGACGCCTTCCAGCACCAGCACCTCGGGCACTTCGACGCGCACCAGCTCGCCGGGCCGCGGCGTGCCGGAGGTCCAGTCCACTCGGCGGTACTCGCCGGGCCTGCCTTGCGCCAGCGGCGTCAGCACGCCGTCTTCCAGCTGCGGCCACCACGCGACGGGATCGTCCCAAGTGGCGAAGGCATCCGTGCTGACCAGCGCGGCACGCGGCCCGAGAGCGTCGACCGTCTCGGCGGCGAGAGTGGATTTCCCGGCCCCGGACGGACCGTCGATGGCGAGCACCCGGACGCCGCCGAGCCGGGCCGGAGCGGCGAACAGTGCGGAGATCAGAGAACGCGTGCCGGGCTCGCTTCGGGCAGGCCGTCCACATTGTCGGGTGCGGACGTGCGCTTCTCCAGCTCCGCGATGCGCGCTTCGAGCTCGCGCTGGGTGTCTTCGAGTTCGCAGCGCAGCAACGCGGTCTCCTCGACCGCGGTCCGCACCTCTTCCTCCAGGTGCCCGACCTCGGTCGACAGCTGCAGCGCGACCAGCGCCAGCACCACGCCGGCCAGGAAAAACACGAAGTTCGACGGGGTGGCGACCCCGGTGAGATGCGCCAGGAACTCCGCGACCGGCGGGACCACCGCGAGCACCACTACGCCGAGCGCCACCACGAGCCAGATGCCGGCGTACTTCTCGCGCAGCTTGCGCCGCCGCATCATCTCGACGACGACGAGCAGCACCAGCGCCGCGATGACGATGCTCAGTACCTGCCAGCCTGCCATGGAGCCTCCCTACGCCGTGACGGACGAGTCGACGGACGGACGACGGCGCACGAGCGCGAGCAGCAGGGCGAGCCCCGCGCGGCCCAGGTACACCGCGGACTTCACCGGCGAATGGCTCGGTTTGCCGCCCGCTCGTTCGCGCATGACCACCGGGGTCTCCCGGATGGACAGTTTCGCCCGGATCGCCATCACCAGCGCCTCGACCGTGTCGCCGAGGTACTCGGCCGGGTAGTAGCCGGCGAACAGGCGGATCGCGCGCGGCCCCATCGCCTTGAACCCGGAGGTGACGTCGGTGAGCTTGCTGCCGGACAGCTTGCTGAACACCAGCGACAGCACGACCATCGCGTACTTGCGCGGCCCGACCGCGCGGTAGGCGCCCTTGCCGGCGAACCGGGAGCCGATCGCGATGTCGGCGCCCTCGTCGAGGAGCCGCAACAAGGCGCCGACCTCGTCCGGGTCGTGCTGGCCGTCGGCGTCGACCTGGACGACGGCGTCGTAGCCGCGTGCGGCGGCGTAACGGAAACCGGTGCGCATCGCGCCGCCCACGCCGAGGTTCACCGACAGCCGGGCCACCCGGACGCCGCAGGCGCGGGCGAGTTCGGCGGTGCGGTCGGTCGAACCGTCGTCGACCACCAGCACGTCCGCACCCGGCAGCGACTGCTTGACCTGGGCGAGCACCGAAGCGACACTGTCTTGCTCATTGAGCGCGGGCATCACGATGAGCACGCGTCGAGTGCTCACGGATGTGCTGGACACGGCAGCCACTTTAACCGCTCACTGACCGTTCGCTGTGGTAGGGCCGGTCACGCCGGACTGTCCGGCGATTTCGTAGATCGTCGCGCCCTCGTTGTGGAACACCACGCGGAACTGCGGGCCGGGCTGGACCCGCGCCACGCCGACGGACTGGATCGCGTTTTCCGTGGCCATTCCCTTGCCCTGGATCAGATAGCGCACCCGCAGGTCGGTGAGGTCCGCGCGGACCCGCGGGTACTTGTCGATGTCGTTGACCCACGCGCTCAGGTACCCGGCCTTGGTGTTCGCCTCGGCGCCGTAGAAGGTCCACTCGACCGGCTGGACTCCGGCCAGTGCGTACATCCACACGGAACCGTCGGACCGGTTGTTCATCACCCGCTCGCCCGGCACGGTGTGCTGGCCCAGCCAGGCGAAGGCGGCTTCCTCCGCCTTGGACACGGTCGGCCCGTCCCGGTAGGTAACGGCCAGCCGGCTCGCGTTGCGGCCGACGTAGCCGCCCTTGCTCAGGCCGCCGCACACCACCAGCAACAGGACGACCCCGACCATGCCGAGCACGGCCGGCTTGAGGTTGACCCGCGGCTGCACCTTCCGCGTGAACCAGGCGGCGCCGGTGTGCGCGAACTCTCCGAACGCGACCGCACCCGCCAACGGCACCAGCGCGGCGATCCGCCAGTGGTCGTTGTAGAAGAGGCTGGTCATCTTCTGCATGATCGGCGAGTTGATGGACACCGTCAGCATGAAGAGGCCGCCGAACACGACGTACGCGGCGACCAGCCACAGCATCCGCCGGTGCCGCACCAGCAAAACGAGCCCGACGAACGCGGGCACGCCGATCCACCACTGCGGGAAGTCCGACATCGGCGAGAACGTGATCGTCTGGCCCAAGCCGCCGGCGAGCGTGGTCTCCGGCGCCCAGTACGCGCTCGTGACCCCGCCGGCGTTGTACAACGAGGGCAGCACCAGCGGCACGCCGAGCACGATCGCCAGCCCGCCGGTCGCGATCAGCGACGGCAGACTGCGCCGCCATTCGATCTTCTCGAAACGGCAGAGAACGGCGACAAGAATAAGCAGGAAATAAACAACGACCACGAACACGACGCTGGTGTGCAGACCGCACAACCCGGCCACGCCGACACCGATCGCGACCGGACCGGCGATGCCGTTCGGCTTCAGCAAATAGCGGCCGAGCGCCAGCATCGCCGGAATCAACGCGACGCCGGCGACGTAGGGCCACAACGGACCGCGCCACAACGAGTCGTACGGGAAGGCGCTGAACCACGTGCTGACCGCGGCGGCCGCGGCGGTGCCGAGCGCGGGCATGCCCCAGACCCGGCACAGCGCGGCGACCCCGAACGGCACGGTGAAAATCACCGCCAGCGCGGCCAGGTTCAGCGTGGGCATCATGGTCAGCCCGCCCTTGCCGAAGACCAGCGCGAGCAAGGCGTGATACGTGTCCGGGTAGAAGTAATTGCCCTGGTTCGGCAGGTTGGCGATAGTGCCCACGGTGGACGGCCGGGCGTCGCCGTGTTCGGCGATCCAGCGGACCAGGTTGCCGTGGAAGGGCGCGTCGAAGCCCTGCTGGACGGTGTTGATCCCGCCGGAGCCGCGCAAAAAAGTGACCGCGCCCACGCCCAGTGCGACGACGACGCCCGCCGCCATCACGAGGTGGTCGCGCAGCGGCAGCTTCGCCAGCTCCTCGCCCGCCCAGTCCGGGTGCCTGCGGGCACGCAGCCGCTGCGCCCCGAACGCCAGCCCGAAGCCGACGACGGCGAGCACCAGCGTCCACAGCACGACGTTGAGCAGCGACCAGCGGATGCCGAGGCCGCCCAGCACCGGGACGCCGAGCGCGATGATCCCGAACGTCAGCAGCGGCGCCGCCGCGCCGAGCGTCCACCCGCGCAACCGGATGGCCGCTCCGAAGACGAGCCCAGGCACCCAGAATGCAAGCAGCACCAGAAGAACGTTCATCGAATTCGAATCCAACCCTGATTGGCTTTCGCCATCCGACGCACGCCGGGAATCGGCGGCTCGGAACTCACACTACTGCGACGCTAAGAACACGCTTCACCGGTGTCAGAGGTTGCTTCCGCGGCCGAATTTGTGAGTACGAATACCAGCACGACGACGAGCCCGGCCATCGGCGCGACGGCGAGCGAAACGACGGCGCGCAGCACGGTGTCGCCCGGAATGGCCAGCAGCAACGCCGCCGCGGTGACCGCGACCACTGCCCAGGTGATCAACACGCGGTTGGCCTGGGCGCGCGCCACCAGCACGGCGGTGAGCAACTGCATCGGCACCAGCAACACCGACGACCACACGAGCCCGGCGACCGCCCAGCCGTCCACCTGGTAGGCGGCTCCGTAGACGAGTTCGACCGCCCACGGCCCGATCAGCATGCCGACCAGCGCGCCGAGCGCGGCCAGCGCGAGCGCGGCGAAAGTGCCCAGCAGCAAGACTCGGCGCAGCCGGCCCCGGCCGTCCGCGGTGGCCGAGAGCCGCACCACGAACGGCACGGCGAGCGACTGCACCGGCGCGACCAGCGTCAGCGGCAGCCGGGCGATGACCAGCGCGGCGAACACCGCGCCGAGCCGGTCCCGGTCGCCGCCGGGAGCGAGCAGTCCGACCAGCGCGGGATACCCGGTGATGACCGTCGCGGTAAGGGCCGCGCCGAGCAGCAGCATGAGCATCCGGCGGCTGGTGACCGCCCAGCCGTCGCCGTCCGCGCGGACGTCCAGCAGCCGCCACGCCTTGCGGATGAACAGCAGCCAGGCGAACGATCCGGCCGCGACCGCCAGCGCCAGCGGCACCAGCCGGTACGCGGTGGCGATCACCAGCAGGCCCAGCACCAGCGCGCGGACCGCGGGTTCGGCGACGATCAACCCGGCGAAGTGCTTGACCTGGTGCTGGCCGATCAGCAGGCCGCGCACGCCGAACTGGCAGGCGAACGCGATCCCGCCGGCCACCACCACCAGCGCGAGTTCCCAGGTGCCGTGGAACAGCCGGTCGTTGATCGGCGGGATGAGCAGCGCCAGCCCGAACGCCCCCGCGGCCGCCGCCGAGACAACCACGGCGCGCAGCGCCCCGCGGCCGGCGACGCCACCGGTCAGCGCCGCCGTCGCGGACTGCCGGGAGAGCTCCTGCTCAAGCGGGGACAACGCGCTGCCGAGGCCCATCAGCAGGCCCCAGAACGTGAGGAAGGTGGCGTACTGGTCCGGCGGGAGCAGCCGCGCACAGGCGACGGTGAGGACGTAGCCGAGGATGATCGCCGCGATCAGCGAACCGCCGAGTTTGCCCGCGGTGCGATGGGTGTCCCGGACGACCCCGTTGGCCGCCGCGCCGGTGTCCGCCACGCTCATCGGCGCCGCAGCCGGGCGCGCAAGGCGAGGAACAAACCGCGGAACACGCCCGAACCGAACCCGGCCGCGAACACCGGCAGCAAGGTGCCCACCGCACGCGCCTCGGCGGTGCTGGCCCCGCACTTCTTGACCGCGGCCGCGGCCGCCGCGGACCCGGCGATCCCGAGCGCGGCAGTCGTTTTCGGCTTCTTCACGGCCAGCCCGGCTCCGACCGCGCCGACCGCGAGCGCGCCGAACAGCGCGGTGCGCGCCGGGCCGGGCGAACCGAGGTAGGAATCCACGTAGGTGGTGCCGCGGAAGAACGACTGCGCCCAGAACTTCTTGAGCGAATCGCGGCCGTGGTAGGTCCCGGAGAACTGCGGGGCGAGGTGAATGCGCGCGCGTTCGGCGATCCAGCGCAGCATGCGGGTGTCGTCGCTGGCCAGCCGGACGTCGTCGAACAGCGATTCGAAAGCGGCGGCGGAGCCCTCGAGCAGATCGCGGCGGGCGCAGAAAAATCCGGTGCCCTTCGGGTACAGGTCGAATTCCTCGATGCCGAACGACGTCAGCTTCGGATCCGCGAAGTACTTGCGCCACGAGAACGCGACCAGCCCGGCCATGAAACCGGCGTACGGATTGTGCTCGGAGGCGACGTTGATGTGGCCGTTCCAGGCCGTGCGTTCGGGGTGGCCGGTCAGCTGGTCGCGCAGAAACCCGAGGCTGCCGGTGTCCACGATCACGCGACTGTCCAGCAGCAGCAGCCATTCGCCGGACGCCTTCGCCATTCCGGCCCGGCGGGCCTCGAACCGGCCGCTGTTGGGCTGGCTCAGCACGGTGATGCCGTGCTGGTCGCGCAGCCGGGCGAGCCGGGCGGGCGTGCCGTCGGTGCTCCCGTCGTCCACGACAAGGATTTCCACCGGCCACCGCGCCGCCTGGGCCGAGGCGATCAACGCGCCGACGCTGCGGTCGATCCAGTCTTGTTCGTTGTAGACCGGAATCACGACGCTGAGCGATGGGAGGGGCGGATTCGCACTCACCCCGGCGAGGCTACCCTGTACCGGGCGGGGCGGAGCGCACAGCGTCCTGGCCCGCGGCGTTGACCTGCTGTTCACCCGGCTGTCGCCGGCCCGGAGATTGGGTAATCCACGGTGATTTCGTTCGTTGTCGGCACCACCGCGGAACTGATCAAAATCGCGCCGGTGTTCCATCGCGTCGCCGAGCGCGGAGCGAAACCGGAGATCTGGTTCACCGCACAGCACGTGGACGAGGTCGCGGACGTGCTCTCGGATTTGAAGCTGCCGGAACCCGCGCTGTGGTTCGTGCCGCGTTCGCAGGCGCACAATCTCGAGTCCCCGGCGCAAGTACCGGGCTGGGCGGCGCAGGTCATGCGCACCGCGTGGAGCCGCCGCGCCGAACTGCGCGCGCGGTTGTCGTCGGACGGCCGCCCGCCGCTGGTGCTGGTGCACGGCGACACGTTCACGACGCCGTACGGCGCGTTGATCGGCAAGAAGATCCTGAAGGCACGCGTCGGCCACATCGAGGCGGGCACGCGGTCGGGCAGCATCCTGTCGCCGCTGCCGGAGGAAATGAACCGCAAAATCGCCGGGAAGCTAGTCGACATCCACTTCTCGCCGAGCGAGCGCGAAGTGCAGAACCTGCGCAACGCCCGCGGCGTCGTGGTGAACACCGAAGCGAACACGGCGATCGACTCGATGCGCCAGGTCGTCGACCAGCCGCTGGATGTACCGGGCTTGCCGGAGAAATTCGGCTTGGCGACGCTGCACCGGTTCGAGTTGGTTTCCCGCGCGGACAAGTACCGCGAGGTCTTGGAAATCCTGCGCGCGCAGAGCCGCAAGATGCCGATCCTGTACATGGCAGGCGCGCCAGAACGGGAAAAGATCCGCGCACTGGGCTTGGACAATCTGTTCGACGACAAGTTCATCGCCCAGCCGAAGATGCGGTACCTGAAGTTCCTGCCACTGGTCGCACGAGCCGAGTACGTCGTCACGGACTCCGGTGGCTTGCAGGAGGAATGCGGCTACCTGGGCCTGCCGTGCGCCGTCCACCGAGCCCGCACCGAACGCCACGTAGGGATCGGCGAAAACGTAATCCTGACCGAAATGCGCGGCGACCGACTGCAGGAATTCCTGGACACGTACCAAAATCGCCGCGGCGAATCCTGGATGGACAAGTACCACCCGTCCGACATCGTAGTGAACTCACTCGCACAACTGGGCTACTGCTAACCCAGCCACCACTAACCAACCCAGCCACAACGCGGGATCGCGTCGGCGTGGGGGGGGGCGGGCGGGGCAGGCCCCCCCCCCGCGG
>NZ_JBHZAG010000054.1:47060-69070 GCF_042754125.1 Amycolatopsis sp. NPDC059235 | reverse complement strand
CCCGCCTTGACAAGCACCCCCAGACCGTCAGCACAATCAAGCTTCGGGGTGCCCCACGCAACCACCACGGCAAGGTCGCCGCCAGGCGACGAGCCACCCGCGAACCCCGTCACACAAAAACCCCGCCCAGCACAGCCGAAGCCTCCCCCACCATCCCGTCCACCTCAGCCACCAACCCCTCGATCTCCCCCCACCGCCGCACATCCCGCCCAGGATCCGAAATCAACGCCGTCCCCACCAGCAACAGCAACGTATCGATCTCGAAAGCCCGATCAGCCAACCGCAGCAACGGCACCGGATCCCCGCCGACACCCCCGGCGGCGAACCGGCAAGCCGCGTGCCCCAGCCCCCGGCACACCGTCCGCAACCGCTCCCGCACCTCGTCCGCCCGCGGATCCGCCCGAGGCCCGCCGGTCCGGATATTCCACGCCACCGAAAGCAAACAGCGCCCGGCATCGTCCATCGACGTGTTCATCACCGGGCGAGTCTGGAAGCACCATCCCCGCGACGGGTGACCCGACACGCAAGGCTCACCGCATCGAGTGAAGCAACCGCACCGTCGCGTCCAGCGGCAGCCGATCGTCCGCGGCACGCGCGAGAAAGTCCTTGATCCGCTGCCCGTCCGGCGTCAACGATTCGACGTCGTTGACCTCCGCGCTGGCCGCCTCCAACGTCCCGAGCCCGGCATTGTGGTGCGCGTCCCGAACCGCATTCCGCAGCACCGCCAGCTCCGCCGCCGACGGCCCCCGCTTCTCCGCCCGCAACCGCTCGACGATCCGGAGCACCTGCGGCGAATGCGCGGCCAACGACTGCCGCCCGGCGAACGACGCGACCATTCGCGGCGTCGCGCTCGCCGAGGCCGGAGGCGGTGGCACCTCGACCGCCTCGCCGACCACCCGCAGACTCTCCAACGCCGCAGCACGCCGACGTTCACTCTCGCGCACGCGTGCGAGCGGGTCCTTGCGCCGGGACGACGCGATCGCGCGAGCGTCCGCCCGAGCCCGCTCCCCCGCGTCGGTCAGGCGCGAGCGCCGTTGGTACGTGCCCTCGTCCGCGGCCTGCTTGCGCCGGTTCGCGAGCCACGCCTCGAAGGTCTGCCCGCGCCGAGGCGGCTCGCGCACTTCGGTCAGGTCCGCGGCGGCGGACTCGTCGACGAACCAGCCCTTCATCCGCGAGCGCAGGAAGTCGCCTGGCTTTTCGCTGCCCCGGCGCGGCCGCTGGCGCGTCCCGTCCGGCAGCGCGCTCATCGCGATCAGCAGCGCGTCCGGGCAGTATCCGTTGGAGTACCAGAATTCCAGCTGCCGCTCGACGTCGTCGCGTTCCTCCCGCGTCAGCCGTTCGGACACCCAGCCCATCCGGCGGACGAGCACGCCCGTCGCCTGGGCGCGTTCGCGCGCGTCGGCGGGCACGACCGTCGACGGCCACTCCTGATCCGCGATCCGCACCACGCCACACCTCCCTTGCCGGCGACGCCTACGTTAGCCCGCCGCACCGACAATTACCCGGCCCGCCGCAGCACCGCCACCGTGTTCACCGCCACGATCACCCCGATCGAGGCCCACGCGACGGCGTCCAGCCGCTGGTCCAGCAGCACGAGCCCGACGAGCGCGGCGATCACCGGGTTGACGCTCATGAACGCCCCGAAGAACTGCGCCGGCACCCGCCGCAGCGCCACCAGGTCAACGAGAAACGGCAGCGCCGACGACAGCAGCCCGGCGGTGAGCGCCGCCGCGAGCGCGCCCGGCGTCGGCGGGTGGTGCAGCATCGCGAACACCCCGATAGGCACGTAAAGCAGCCCGGACACCCCGGCCGCGGCAGCCGAACCCTCGGCTCCGGGAAGGCGACGGCCGACGGTCCGGTTCAGCAGGATGTAGCAGGCCCAGCACGACGCGGCGATCAGCGCGAGCCCGATCCCGAGGTAGTCGGTGGTCGGCTGCGGCCGCATCAGCGCCCCGACCGCGACCGCGGCGGCCACCGCGCACGCGAGGTCCGTCCGGTGCCGGGAGCCGGCCAGCGCGATCGCCAGCGGGCCGAGGAATTCGAGCGTCACGGCCAGTCCGAGGCCGATCCGGTCGACCGCCGTGTACAGCGACAGATTCATCGTCGCGAACACAGCGGCCAAGCCGAGCACCGGCCACCATTGCCGCGCGGTGAACGTCCGCAGGCGGGGCCGTCCGACCGCCAGCAGCACCACCGCCGCCACCCATTGCCGGACCGCCACCACTCCCGGCGGGCCGAGCACCGGGAACGCGAGCGCCGCCGTCGCCGCGCCGACCTGGTTGGACAGCGCGCTGCCGAGCAGCATCGCGGCACCGGCCGCCCGGGTGTTGCCGCGCGTTCGCGGAGCCAGTTCCGTAGTCGCCATGCGGTCGAGCATGGGTCCGGCGGATCAATGCGCAAAATGCATTGACCGCATCAGCGATACGCTGGACGCATGGATCTGGAGCTGCGTCAGCTGCGCTGCCTCGTGACGATCGTCGACGCCGGGACGTTCACCGACGCCGCGCTCGAACTCGGCGTCTCGCAGGCGGCCGTATCCCGGAATCTGGCGTCGCTGGAACGGGTTCTCGGCGTGCAGCTGCTGCATCGCACCAGCCGGAGCCTCGAGCCGACGACGGCGGGCGTCCAGGTGCTCGCCCGCGCCCGGCACCTGCTCGCGGAGGCCGACGATCTCGTCCGCGAAGCGACCACCGGGCACACGCGGCTGCGCATCGGCCACGCGTGGTCGGCGATGGGCAAGCACACCGCGGAATTCCAGCGCCGCTGGGCCGCGCGATACCCGGACGTCGAACTGCTGCTCGTGCGCGCCAACACCGCGACCGCCGGGCTGGCGGAAGGGCTGGTCGATCTCGCCGTGGTGCGCCATCAGGTGCCCTCGGGCAAGTTCGCGCACGCGACGGTCGGCCACGAGGACCGCTATTGCGCCATGGCCGTCGACGACACGCTCGTGCGCCGCCGCACCGTCGCGCTCGCCGATCTGGCGTCGCGGCTGCTGGTGGTCGATCCGCGCACTGGCACCACTTCCGCCGAACTGTGGCCGCCGGAATCGCGCCCGCGGGTCGAGCTGACGCACGACGTCGACGACTGGCTCGCCGCCATCACCACCGGTCGCTGCGTCGGCGTCACCCCGCATTCGACGGCGACGCAGTATCGCCGCGACGGCATTGTGTACCGCCGGGTCCGCGACGCCCCGCCGGTGCCGGTTCAGCTCGCCTGGCGCGCGCACGATCCGCATCCGGCCACGCACGCCGCGGTGGCCCTGCTCGGCGAGCTGTACCGGACGCCGCCGAAACGGTAATGCCCTTCCGCACGCCCGCGCTAAGTCCATTGTGGATCTTGAAAACCGGGACGATCATTTTCCGTTGACGCAGGCGCGCGGGGCGGCAATGATAAAGCCGTCCAGCCACGAAAGGAACCATGGAATGCCGCACCGCGCCGAATGCATGCACCTGTCGGGCATTCCCGGCTCCGCGCCATGACGTGGCCCGCCACGCCGTGAGCGAGGAGCCGCCCGCCGGACCACCGGCCGGGCGGCTTTTGCGTTCACGGCCCGTTTCGCCTGTGGAAAGGAGGTGCCCGTCGCCATGGGAGTCCTGGTTCTCAACGCCGGCTACGAGCCCCTGCACACCGTTTCGCTCCCCCATGCCATCCGGATGCTGGTCCGCCAGGTCGCGGTCGTCCACGAAAGCGACGGGCCGGACCTCGGCGTCTTCCCGCGGCCGAAGGTGGTGCGGCTGCTGCGCTACGTCGTGATGAAATGGCGATATTCCGGGCCGCCGCGCTGGTCGCGTTCCGGCGTGCTGCGGCGCGACCGGCACACGTGCGCCTACTGCGGGCGCCGGGCCACCACGGTCGACCACATCACGCCGGTTTCGCGCGGCGGCCCGCGCACGAGCTGGCTCAACACCGTCGCCGCGTGCGGCGGGTCGGCGCGCAGCTGCAACGCGCGCAAGGCCGACCGCACGCCCGCGGAAGCCGGGCTGACGCTCCGTTTCCCGCCGCGCGTCCCGCGCTGGGAGGAGCTGCATCCGCTGGCCGGACTGTCCACTTGAGACTCGCGTAGGCTGGAACCCGTGAAGGGCTTGCTGCTGCGGTTGTCGGCGGTCGATTCCGGCGCGGAAACGGCGGTGCGCGTCATCGCGTATTTCGACGAGCTGATCGCCCGCCGGGCGACACTGCCGGATTTGCTGCGCGCCACGGCTTTTCTTGCGGAATGCGTAGCCGGGATTCGCTGTGTCGACGGAACCGTCCTGCGGTTCCGGCCGACCGGCGAACCCGGCGGCGACGGCCCGGTGCCGCCCGGCGCAGTCGTGGTGGACCTCGACGGCGCCGGGCGGGTGTGGCTGGAACGCGCGGGCGAGCCCGGACCGCTCGACGTCCTGGTGCTCGAACGGCTCGCGATCTCGGCGAAGGTGCTCAAACCCGTCGAACCTCAGCCGGCCGCACCGCATCTCGCGGACCCCGCGCTGGTCGAACTGGTGCTGGGCGAGCAAGCGGCGGACGAGGACCGGACACGGGCGCTGACCCTGCTCGGCCTGGACACGACACGCCCGCTGCGAGTGGTGGCAGTCGGTTCGGGCCCCGGCCGCGACGCCGGTGCGGACGCCGTCGCACTCGTCGCCCGTGGCGGTCCGCTCGGGGCGCGAGTGGCCGTCGTCGGCGGGGTGGCGGCAGTGGTGCTTCAGCCGCGCGAAGGTCCGGATTCGGTGGTTCCGACGTTGCGCGAGACGCTGGCGTTGCGGGCCAAGGACCGCACGCTGCCGGACACCGTCCGGGTAGGCGTCGGCGACGCGGTCGACGGTTTGGCGGCGCGGAGTTCGTGGCTGCAAGCCCGCTTGGCCACCCGATTCGCGGCGAAATCGCGGCCGTTGATCGTGCACGAGGACCTCGGCGCGGTGACGCTGCTGGCGGAAATCCCGGCGGAGCAGTTGCGCGCGCAGCCGGACGTGCTGGCGTTGGACGCGCTCGCGGAGAACGGCGATCTGGAGACGCTGGAAGCCTTCTGCCGCACGGGTTCCCTCCGCCAGGCGGCGATCGCGCTGCACCGGCACCACAGCTCGGTGGCGGCGCGGCTGGCGCACGTGGAGGACGCGCTGGGGTGGACGCTGGACGACCCGGCGGGCCGATTCCGGGCGCGGATGGCGTTGGTGGCGCGGAGATTGGCGGAATCCGCTTGAGGGGCAACGGTTCCGCTCGCGCGGGGGTCCCCCCGGTTTCCATTCTATCGGCGCGCACCGACAGTTCTCGCGGTCAACAGCCCGGTGCGTAGCAGCCGAGGCGATGGCGGGCGCAGCCGAGGCTTTCCCAGGTACGGGCCTGCCGGAATCACCGAATTCTTTGAGGAGCAGAGGAACAAGACCCGCGCAATCGTTGTGGCAGGCTTGACCGGTGGCACCGGCGGGTCCGTCGAAGGACTGGACGGGCTCCGGCTTTCTCCGGCAAGCAAAGCAATGTCGCTGCCGCCACACACTGGATTCGTGGCGACAGCGGCACTGCCGAAAGCACAGAAAACTCGACCGATCCGCGCCGACTCAGCCCGCCTCGACCCCCAGCACCCGGGCCAGCACCGCCCCTCGTTCCGCGGTCTCCCGGCGGCTCACCGTCGCGTGCCGGAGCACCGCCGAGCCGTGGAAAGTGCCTGGGAACAAATGCAGCTCCGTAGGCACCCCCGCCGCCAAAAGGCCCTGTGCGTAAGCGATTCCCTCGTCCCGCAGCGGGTCGAACTCCATCACCGACACGTACGCGGGCGGCAATCCCGAGAGGTCAGTCGCCCGCGCCGGCGCCGCGTAAACCGAGACGTCCGGGCCGCCTCGCTTGCCCGGTCCGCCGAGGTAGTAGTCCCAGCTCGCCTCGGCCGCACGCAGGTGCCAGATCGGCGTGTCGGCGAACCGGCGCATGCTGCCGGTCTCGAGGCGGTCGTCCAGTTCCGGCACGGAGAGGAACTGGAACGCGATCGCCGGGCCGCCGCGGTCGCGCGCCAGCAGGGCCAGCGCCGCGACCAGCCCGCCGCCCGCGCTCACGCCGTGAAGCACCACCTTCTCCGGGTCGATGCCCAGTTCGTCCGCGTGCTTGACCGACCACTCGAGCGCCGCGTAGCAGTCCTCCAGCCCGGCCGGGTACGGATTCTCCGGCGCGAGCCGGTACTCGACCGACACGATCACGACGCCGAGTTCGCGCGCCAATTCGACGTTGGTCGCGTGGTCGACTTCCAAGTCGCCGAGCGCGAACCCGCCGCCGTGGATGTCGAACAGCAGCGCCTTCGTCGCGACGCGATCCGGGGTGTAGACGCGGATCGGGACGTCCGGCGCGCCCTCGGGACCCGGCACGGCCTCGTCGCGCGTGGTCACGCCGGTGTCATCGAAATCGCCGTGCATCGAGGCGATCAGCTCGGCCATGCCCGCGCGAGAGGCAGCCACGTCGCGGAAGTCGGTCTCGGGCAGCATCGGGATCGCGGCGGCGATTTCGGGATCGAACGGATAACTCATCAACTGCCTCCGTCTTCCGGGTGAAGAACTCCATCGTGCCGAAATTCCGCCCCGGACAGGCACCGCCACGTGTCGCGTACCGCGCGGAGTCAACCCGCCGAACGGCGAGCCGCCCGGCGCCGAAGGCGGCCGCCGCGAGAAAGCCTCAGCGCCCCACCTTCTTCCAGATCACCACCACGCCGACGACTGCCACCAGCACCGCGCCCAGCACGATCAGTCCCTTCACGAACAGGTCGTGCACGAGGTGCTGCAGCATTCCGTCCCCGTCCGCGAGCAGCACCGCGTTCACCGGCCGGACCGCTTCCGGCCCGGGTCCTCGTCCAGCCACCGCGCGGCCTGGCGCACGACCTCGCCGCCGACGCGGCCGCGCATTCCGCGCGCCCCGCGCCGGTCCATCGCCTGAGCGGCGGTCTTCGCGAGCGTCGCCGCGCCTTGCCGCACGCGCTCCCCCTTGCCCCGCCGCCGCAGCGAAACGATCAGCGCGAAGCCGGCCAGGCCGACGACCACGACGATCGCGGCGATGATGCCGAACCGGATCAGCAGGACGTTCAGCACCGTCTCCACGGCGCACCCCTTTCTGTCACACCTGTGATACAAACCGTTTCTATCACGTCTGTGATATAAAAGTCCAGTGCCTAGAGTGGTGGACGGGGAAGAGCGGCGGGCCCACATCGCCGACGCGGTGCTGCGGCTGGCCGCGAAAGACGGGCTGCACGCGGTCTCGCTGCGCGCGGTCGCCGCGGAATCGGGGCTGAACATCGGCTCGGTGCGGCATTACTTCGACAGCCAGCACGCGCTGATGCGGTTCGCGATGCGCACCACCATCGACCGGACGACCGCGCGGCTCGTCGAACGCCGCGGGAAGACGGGTTCGTTGTCGGAACTCTCGCCGGAGGAGGCCGTCGACCAGCTCACCGAGTTCCTGTCGGAACTGCTGCCGCTGGACGAGCGCCGGCGCACCGAAGTGACCGTGCTGGTGGAATTCCTGATGGCCGCGCGCGCCGATCCGGGCCTCGACGACCTGGCACGGGAAGCGGTTCAAGGAACCGTGACGCTGGCCCGCCGCATCCTTGACGCGCAGGCCCGCAGCGGCCGGTTCGAGCCGAAAGACCCCGAAGTCGAGGCCGCCCGGCTGGCCGCGCTCATCGACGGAATCGCGTTCCGGGCCGTGCTGCAGCCGGAACTCACGACGCCGGAGGAGTGCGTCGCCGTGCTTCGCGCGCACCTCGTCGAGCTCATCAGACCGGTGGGTGACACCCAGGTGTGAGGGCCGCGGAGAGGGGGTAACCGGCGGAACTGGAGCGGTTCCAGATCCCCGGGGAGGACTCCGATGCCGGACTCGGCGGCGACGCTGCGGGCGGCGGGCCTGCGCGTCACCAAGCCGCGGCAAGCTGTGCTCGGCTGGCTCGGCGAGCACCCGCACGCGACCGTCGAGGCGATCGCGGCGGGGGTGCGCGAGAGCCTGGGCAGCGTGTCGATCCAGGCGGTCTACGACGTGCTCGCCGCGTGCGGCGACGCGGGGCTCGTCCGCCGGATCGAGCTGTCCGGGCATCCGGCGCGGTTCGAACGGCGGACCGGCGACAACCACCACCACCTGGTGTGCCGCCGCTGCGGCCGGGCCGAGGACGTCGACTGCGTCCGCGGCGAGGCCCCCTGCCTCACGCCGCACGACCGGCGCGGGTTCGCCGTGGACGAGGCCGAGATCGTCTTCTGGGGTCTGTGCCCGGACTGCTCCGGCGTTTCCGACCACCACGAGGAGTTCGCGAGATGACCGAAGAACCGAAACCCCCGGCGACCACCACGGACGCCGGAATCCCGGCCGAGAGCGACGAACATTCGCTCACCGTCGGCCCGGGCGGCCCGATCCTGCTGCAGGACCACTACCTGATCGAGCAGATGGCGCAGTTCAACCGGGAGCGGGTGCCGGAGCGGCAGCCGCACGCGAAGGGCAGCGGCGCGTTCGGGCGCTTCGAGGTGACCAACGACGTCAGCCGCTTCACCAAGGCCGCGGTGTTCCAGCCGGGCGTGAAAACCGAGATGGCCGCCCGGTTCTCGACCGTGGCGGGCGAACGCGGCAGCCCGGACACCTGGCGCGACCCGCGCGGGTTCGCGCTGAAGTTCTACACGACCGAGGGCAACTACGACCTCGTCGGCAACAACACCCCGGTGTTCTTCATCAAGGACCCGCTGAAGTTCCAGCACTTCATCCGGTCGCAGAAGCGCCGCGCGGACAGCAACCTGCGCGACCACGACATGCAGTGGGACTTCTGGACGCTCTCCCCCGAATCGGCGCACCAGGTCACCTGGCTGATGGGCGACCGGGGAATCCCGCGCACGTGGCGGCACATGAACGGCTACAGCTCGCACACCTACATGTGGGTCAATGCCGCCGGCGAGAAGTTCTGGGTCAAGTACCACTTCAAGACCGACCAGGGCGTCGAGCACTTCACCCAGCACGAGGCCGACCAGATGGCGTCCGCGGACACCGACTACCACACGCGCGACCTGTTCGAGGCCATCGCGCGCGGCGACTACCCGAGCTGGACGCTGCACGTCCAGGTCATGCCGTTCGAGGACGCGAAGAACTACCGGTTCAACCCGTTCGACCTGACGAAGGTGTGGCCGCACGGCGACTACCCGCTGATCGAGGTCGGGAAGATGACGCTCGACCGCAACCCGACCGACCACCACGCCGAGATCGAGCAGGCCGCGTTCGAGCCGAACAACCTGGTGCCCGGCATCGGCCCGAGCCCGGACCGGATGCTGCTGGGCAGGCTCTTCGCCTACGCCGACGCACACCGGTACCGGATCGGCGCGAACTACAAGCAGCTGCCGGTGAACGCGCCGACCTCGCCGGTGCACAGCTACAGCAAGGACGGCGCGATGCGCTACGCCAAGGTCTCCGACCCGGTGTACGCGCCGAACTCCAAGGGCGGCCCGCGTGCCGACACCGAACGCTACGGCACCCCCGCGGGCTGGCATTCCGACGGCGAGATGGTCCGGTCGGCCTACGTCGACCACGCCGAGGACGACGACTGGGGCCAGGCAGGCACGATGGTGCGCGACGTCCTGAACGACGCCGAGCGCGAGCGGCTGGTGGACAACATCGTCGGGCACCTGCTGAACGGGGTGACCGAACCGGTGCTGAAGCGGGCTTTCGAGTACTGGCACAACGTGGACAAGGACCTCGGCGACCGCGTCGAATCCGGGGTGCGCGCGAAGCAGGACGAGAAGGACCCGAAGGCGGCGGAGCAGGCCAACCCGGCGCGGGAAAGCATGCAACGCAAGGCATAAGGCGATCCCAAGAGCGGCGGTGCCGGTTCTCCCCGGCGCCGCCGCTTTGCGTCCTCTGTGGACGGCCGGAAAACCGTGCGGCGATTCGCGGCGGTCTGGGTAGAGTGCCGGGGCATGGGGCATTTGGAGGCCGCGCACCTGCGCTACGTGCTGCCCGACGGGCGTCCACTGCTCGGCGACGTCTCGTTCCGGGTCGGCGAGGGCGCGGTCGTCGCGCTGGTCGGCCCTAACGGTGCCGGCAAGACCACGTTGCTGCGGCTGTTGTCGGGAGAGCTGAAGCCGGACGAGGGCGCGGTCACGGTGACCGGCGGGCTGGGCGTGATGGCGCAGTTCGTCGGGTCGGTGCGCGACGAGCGCACAGTGCGGGATCTGCTGGTTTCCGTTGCCCCGCAGCGGGTTCGCGACGCCGCGATGGCGGTCGACGCGGCCGAGGAGCGGCTGCTGGAGGTCGACGACGAGGCCGCGCAAATGCGGTACGCGCAGGCGCTCAGCGACTGGGCCGAAGCCCGCGGGTACGAGTTCGAGACGACTTGGGACATGTGCACGACCGAGGCGCTCGGCGTGCCGTTCGACCGCGCGCGCTGGCGGCTCGTGCGCACCCTCAGCGGCGGCGAGCAGAAACGGCTGGTGCTCGAAGCGTTGCTGCGCGGACCGGACGAGGTGCTGCTGCTGGACGAGCCGGACAACTATCTCGACGTGCCCGGCAAACGCTGGCTCGAAGCCCGGCTGAAGGAAACCCGCAAAACCGTCCTGTTCGTGTCGCACGACCGCGAGTTGCTCGCGCGAGCGGCGGACAAGATCGTGAGCGTCGAGCCCGGCGGCGACGGCGCGGACGCCTGGGTGCACGGCGGCGGGTTCAGCACGTATCACGAGGCACGGCAGGAACGATTCGCCCGCTACGACGAACTGCGCCGGCGCTGGGACGAGAAACACGCCCAGCTCAAACGGCTCGTCCGGGACATGCAGCAGTACGCCGCGCGCAGCGACGAGATGGCGTCGCGGTACAAGGCGGCGCAGACCCGGCTCCGGAAATTCGAGGAGGCCGGTCCCCCGCCGGAACCGCCGCGGCCGCAGGACATCCGGATGCGGCTGCGCGGCGGACGTACCGGAATGCGCGCGGTGACCTGCAAGAACCTGGAACTGACCGGGCTGATGAAACCGTTCTCGCTGGAGATCTTCTTCGGCGAGCGCGTCGCGGTGCTCGGGTCGAACGGCTCCGGGAAGTCGCACTTCCTGCGCCTGCTCGCGGGCGGCGACGTCGCGCACACCGGCGATTGGAAGACCGGCGCGCGCGTCGTGCCCGGCCATTTCGCGCAGACGCACGCCCGCCCAGAGCTCACCGGCCGCACGCTGGTCGACGTGCTCTGGACGGAACACGCGCGCGACCGCGGTGCGGCGATGTCCGCGCTGCGCCGGTACGAACTGCACCGCCAGGGCGAGCAGGTCTTCGACCGCCTGTCCGGCGGGCAGCAGGCGCGGTTCCAGATCCTGTTGCTGGAATTGGCCGGAACCACCGCGCTGCTGCTGGACGAGCCGACGGACAACCTCGACCTGGAATCCGCCGAGGCGCTGCAAGACGGGCTGGAATCCTACGAAGGCACCGTGCTCGCGGTCACCCACGACCGCTGGTTCGCCCGCTCGTTCGACCGCTACCTCGTCTTCGGCTCAGACGGCGTCGTCCGCGAGACGCCGGAACCGGTCTGGGACGAGCGGCGGGTCGAACGGGTTCGCTAGTCCTTGCGCAGCAAGGCATCCAGCTCGCGCACCAACTCCCCCGCCCGCCCGCGACCACCTGGCGCTTTCGGATACCGCGACAGCACCCGGACGACCACCGGATCGGCCGCCGGGTGCTGCGCCGCCATTCCAGCCAGTTCGAACGCGTACGCCGCATGGCCAGCCGGGCCGAGGATGTGCCACACCTGCGTCGCCTTCGCGAGCGGATGCAGAAACGCCGCCCCGGCAGCGGCGACAGCAGCCCGCGCGGCCTCGCTCGCCGCGGTCTGCCCGGCGTCGCGGGTTTCCTGATACGCCCGCTGCGCCGCCCACGCACTGTCCCGGATTGCCTTGCTGCGCTTGGCTCCTTGAGCAAACGCCCGCGCCGCCTCGATCGCGTCGCGCGGGCGGCGGTCGTCCGGACGGGCTTGCTCGAAGATCGGCAGCGCGGGCTCCGCACAGGCCACGGCGTACGCGGTGACGGCGCGAAGCTCGGCGAGGTCGAGTGCGATCTGCTCGGTCATGTGCTTGAACAGTATCGTTGAACTGCCGGTTGGCACTTGCCTCAGACTTCCGGCAGGAATGTCAGGCGAAACTCTCAACCGGGGAAGGACGGCGGTGGACGAGCGGAGCGCGTGGTCCGAAGCCGACAAGGCGGCCTACCGTCGGTTCGTGCGCACCCACCACCCGGACGTCGGCGGCGACCCGGCCGAGTTCGCCGCCGGGCTCCGGGAATTCCGGCGCGGCCCCCGAAACGAAACCGCCGCGCGGGCCGATTCGGGCCCACGCGGCGAATCCGTGGTGTTCGTGCGCCGGAGCCGAGGGGTGTCCCGGCTCTTCGAGGTTCTTGCCGCACGAAGGCGGCGGAAGCGGAACCCGCGCGTGCGCTAACGCGTCACATCCCGCCGGTCAGCGCCTGCAGCCCGAGGCTCGACGCGGCGACCGCGATCCACAGGATGGCTCCCATCAGCAGCGGCTTGTGTCCCGCCTTGCGCAGGTCGGACGGCTTGAGCGCCAGGCCGATCCCGGCGAGCGCCATGGTGATCAGGAAGGTGCCGAGCGTCGACAGCGGCGCGTGCCACGATTCCGGGATCCAGCCCGCGCTTTCCACCGTGGCGGCGGCGAGGAAACCGATCAGGAACGGCGGCACCAGCCGGTGCCAAGGCATGGCGCGCAAGGAAACCCGGCCGCCCGACTGCTTGCGCGCGGCGAGCACGGCGAGGAACAGCACGATCGGGATCAGCGTGAGCGTACGGGTGAGCTTCACGACCAGGCCGTAGGAACCAGCGTCGCCGCCGTAAGCGTAGGAAGCCGCGACGACGGAAGACGTGTCGTTCACCGCGGTTCCGGCCCACAGGCCGAAGGCGTGCGGCGACATCCCGAGCGCGTGCCCGAGCGGCGGGAACAGCAGGACCGCGGCGACGTTGAAGGTGAAGATCGTGCCGAGCGCGTAAGCGATATTGGCTTCCTTCGGCTTCAGCACCGCACTGGTCGCCGCGATCGCGGACGCACCGCAGATGCCGGTGCCGACGCCGATGAGCGTCTGCGTGTCCCCGCGGACGCCAAGCAGCCGGCCGAGCACCCACGCGCCGCCGAGCGCGACCGCGAGCGTGCCGAGCATCACCGGCAGCGACTGCCCGCCGACGTGCACCACCTGCTGGATCGACAGTCCCGTGCCCAGCACGACGATCGACAGCTGCAGCACCGGCCGCGACGCGATGGCGTACCCCGGGCTGAACCGCCAGCTCCGCAACGACGGCACGACCGCTCCCGCGACCGCGCCGAGCAGGATCGCGAGCACCGGCCCGCCGACCACCGGCACCAGCTTCCCGCCCGCCGTCGCCACCGCCGCGACCAGCAGCGCGACCGCGAGCCCCGGCACCGGGCGGGCGAGCTTGGCCCGCCACTGCACCGTCGCGCGCGTCGCTCCCAGCGCCGCGCCGGTCACCGGTTCACTCCTGTGCGCACTCTGGCCTCCTCGGTAATGTACGTACATTTAATCTAAGAGCTGTCCGTACATTTGGCAAGCGGTACTGTTCCCGGCATGGGCGAGGCAGAGCTGGTGCGCACCGGCGGACAGCCCCTGTGGCGGCAGCTGCAGCAGCGGCTGCTGCTGCGCATCCGCGCCGGGGAGTTCGACGGCGCGTTCCCCGGGGAACTGGCGCTCGCCGACGAATACAGCGTCAGCAGGCAGACGGTCCGGCAGGCGCTGCGGGAACTGCGCGCGGACGGCACGCTCATCGCCGAACGCGGACGCCAGCCCCGCGTCGCCGCGGCGGCCGAGATCCAGCAGCCGCTCGGCGCGCTCTACAGCCTGTTCGCGGCGGTCGAGGAGGCCGGGCTCGACCAGCACAGCGTCGTGCGCCGGCTCGACATCCGCGCGGACGCGGTGGTCGCCGAACGCCTGTCGCTGGAGGGCTCCACTCCCCTGCTGTACCTGGAACGCGTGCGGCTGGCCGGAAACGACCCGCTGGCCGTCGACCGGGTGTGGCTGCCCGCCGACCTCGCCCGGCCGCTGCTGGACGCGGATTTCCAGCACACCAGCCTGTACGGCGAACTCCACCGCCGCACCGGCGTCCGGCTCGACCACGGCGAGGAGCAGATCCGCGCGGTCGTGCCGACGCGAGCCGAACGCGCCCTGCTGGGCTGCGGCGAAACGGTCGGCGCGTTCTCCATCGGACGCCTGGGCACCAGCGCGGGCAAACGCATCGAATGGCGGCACACGCTGGTGCGCGGCGACCGGTTCGCGCTGACCGCGGAGTTCTCCGGGCGCACCGGGTACCGCTTGGTCACGACAGGGGCACTCGCCGGAACCCGCTGACCGAGCATGCTCCGCGTGCGAGAACTTCCGTGAGGGGAACCCTCACGGACTCAGAGTCCCTCAGGGTTCCCTTCACGGACTGAGCTCCCAGCCGGCCAGCGAGAGCGGAGTTTGTGGTCCGTGAAGGGCTCCTTGAGGGAATCTGATTCCCTCAAGGAGCCCTTCACGGACCAACCCGCGCGACTCAGCCGATCCGGATCCCGGCCAGCTGCGTGCCTTGCGCGACCAGAGTCCCAGCGCTGTCCCACACGTGGCAGGACTCGTCGACTCGCCCGTCGCCGATCAGGTGAGCGCGGTGCAGCACCCGCACCGGGCCGGGAGCCGGATGCGCCCGCACATACGCGGTCAGTTCGAGCGTCGGCACCCAGCCGGACGGCGCGACGTCGAGGGTTGCGGGCGGCAGGGCGTCGACCGCGAACAGCAGGCTGATCGGATCGAACGGCTCGTCGCCGGGCAGCGCGAGCAGGGCGCGCAGTTCGCCGCGGCCGCTGGGCCCGTCGGCGAGCGGGCGGTCGAAGTACACGTCGATCTCGTCGCGGATCGCGATCGGGATGCCGGACGACAGCACGTCCGGGCCCCACGGCTCCTCCGGGAACGGCCCGAAGTTCGGCTGCGGCACCCCGTCCTGCCAGAACGGCTCGGCCTCGCCGAGAACGCCCAGCGTCAGCAGGGCCTCGACCTGCGGCACGCCGTCCTTGAGCAGCCGTCCGCGCAGCTGGGTCGCGGTCCGGCCGGTGCGCAGCACCTCGACCTCGATCTCCGCCGGGCCCGGTTCGGGCGAGCGCAGGTAGTGCGCGCTGGCGGCGAGCACGTCCGGGTGTCCGGAAACGACAGTCGCCGCGCGGGCGATCGCGGCCAGCAGGTAGCCGCCGTTCGGGCGGCCGCCGATGGTCCACGCCGGGCTCAGGTCGACGCTGAACTCGGTGTCCGAGCGCTGTTTGACCGCGGACACCGCGGCGAAGGTCGTCGTGCTCACGGTTCCCTCCAGGTGAGTTGCTTCCCGCAACCTACCTGCTAGGCCGTTCGGGTGTCCCGGGCACTGAGACCCACGCCACCCGTTCCGCCCGCGCCGCCGGGAGTTCCCCGGCAAGATGTGCGCGGTGCGTGTCGAGGACGGCGCGCGGGTTCCGTTCCCTTGGTGAGCCCGCCCGGAAGCGGCGAGCCGGACACTGGAGGAAACGCTATGCCGAAGTACATGCTGCTGCAGACCTACGCCCAGGGCGAAGGCTGCGACATCCCGCTGCCGGAGTGGGCTCCGGAGGACATCCGCGCGCACATCCAGTTCCAGCACGTGCTCAACGCCGAACTGACCGAAGCCGGAGAACTCGTCGAGGCGGAAGGCCTTGCCGGGCCGGAAGCGGCGAAGACCGTGGTCGCGGACGGCAAGGGCGGCGCGGTCGTCACCGACGGGCCGTTCCCGGAGGGCAAGGAGCTGCTGGCCGGATACCGCGTGGTGGACGTCGAATCGGAGGCGCGGGCGCTGGAGATCGCGACCCGGGTGTCGGCCGCGCCGGGTCCGGAAGGCGCGCCGCTGCGAGTGCCGATCGAGGTGCGCCAGGTGATGAGCGCGCCGGAGGTGTGATGTCGCAGCCTGAGGTCGAGGACCTGGTGCGCACGCTCGCGCCCCAGGTCCTCGCCGTCCTCGTGCGCCGGTCCGGCGATTTCGGCGCGGCCGAGGACGCGACACAAGAAGCGCTCCTCGCCGCGGTGCAGCACTGGCCCGCGGAGGGGATCCCGGAGAATCCGCGCGGCTGGCTGCTGCAGACCGCCAGCCGCCGGATCATCGACAGCTTCCGCAGCGACCAGGCTCGGCGGCGGCGCGAGGACACGGTCGCCGCCGAGCCGCGGGCCGCCGACGTTCCAGATCGGGACGACACGCTGACGCTGCTGTTCCTGTGCGCGCACCCTTCGCTGACGTCGGCGTCGGCGATCGCGCTGACGTTGCGGGCCGTCGGCGGGCTGACGACCGCGGAGATCGCCAGCGCGTTCCTCGTGCCGGAAACCACGATGGCGCAACGGATCAGCAGGGCGAAGGCGAAAATCAAGAAGTCCGGCCTGGCGTTCCGGATGCCCGCCGCCGACGAGCGGCAGGCATCGCTGCGGTCCGTGCTGCACGTGCTGTACCTGGTGTTCAACGAGGGATACACGAGCAGCGGGGGCCGTCGCCTGCACCGCACCGAACTGTCGGCCGAGGCGATCCGGCTCGCTCGGCTGCTGCACGCCGCGCTGCCGGATGACGGCGAAGCGGCCGGATTGCTCGCGCTGATGCTGCTCACCGACGCCCGCCGGCCAGCCCGCACCGGACCGGACGGCGACCTCATCCCGCTCGCCGACCAGGACCGGTCGCAGTGGGACCGTTCGCTGATCCGGGAAGGCGTCGCGCTGATCACCGCCGCGTTGACCCGCGACGGCATCGGCGAATACCGGCTGCAGGCCGCGATCGCCGCGACGCACGACATCGCCTTGCGGGCCGAAGACACCGATTGGCCGCGCGTGCTCACGCTGTACACGCGGCTCGAGGCGCTGACCGGCAACCCCGTCGTAACGCTCAACCGCGCGATCGCGACTGCGATGGTGCACGGGCCGGACGCCGGGCTCGCGATGCTGGCCGAGCTCGACGACCGGCTCCCCGGCCACCACCGCCTCGCCGCCGCCCGCGCGCACCTGCTGGAGATGGCCGGCGAACGAGAGGAAGCGATCCGCCACTACACCGCGGCCGCCGCCCGCACCGGAAACACCGCCGAGCAGCGGTATCTGACGCTGCGCGCGGCCCGGCTCCGCGCCGGCCATTCCACAAGTCGCTCGCCGATCGGCACCGAGTAGTATCAGGACACTTCACGAGCGGAGCGCACCATGGCGAGCATCGAAGACGCCCGTCGCCGGACCGGGTACGACGTCACCGAGACGGCTGCCGACGACGTGCTCTCCGCCCTGCGCGCCGCCGAACCGCCCGCGCCGGATGCCGGGGTCGTCTGGTGGCTGTACGCGGGCCGGAAGCCTCGGACGCCGTACCTGGTCGCCGGCCTGCGCGGCACGCGGGGAAGCCTGGCGTGGCACGAAAACGGCGAGACTTACCTGCCCGCGGCCGGCTCGGGCGAGGATCCCGTCGACTACTTCAGCCTTCAAGGCGCGCACTTCCCGCAGCCGTCCGGGAGCGAGGTTTCCGCCGAGGAAGTGCTGCGCGCGGTGCGGGAACTATGCGAATCCCAGACGCGGCCCTCCGGCGTTTCCTGGAAGCCCGCTTGAGTTTTGTCCACATAGGACTGTTAGGCGAAGTCGTCCTTGTGCGCCCTGGCCCACTCGCGGAATGACGTCGGCCGTCCCGCGAACCGTTCCACCGTGTTGTTCACCGGGGCTGCTCGGCCCACCGCCGCCTCCTCCACGTCCATCAGATGCTCCAGCACCGCCTCCGGCATCCACTCCGGACGCCGCGCCAGGGCCTCGCTCCGCGTTTCGGTCGCCACTTCGATCGAGCGACCCAATTCCTCCGCCAGGGTCTCCACCACCGCACGCTGCGTCATCGACTCCGGCCCAGTCAGCGCCAGCCTCCGCCCCGGGTAGCTACGCTCCGTGAGCAGCTTGGCGGCAACCGCCGCCACGTCCTCCTCGGCCGTCGGCGCGCACTGCGACTCCGGCGAGACGAGCCGCACCGGCTCCCCTGCCCGGATCGCCGCACCCCAGTCCCGCCGGGTGTTACCCGCCAGCCAGCCCGGGTACAGCACCGTGAACGGCAGTCCGGACTCCGCCACCGCCGCCTCCGCGGGCAGATGCGCCCGCCGGATCGGGTTGTCCGCAGCGCCCTCGTAGACATCCGGCGACGACAGCAGCACGACGTAGGACACGCCTGCTTTCTTCGCCGCCGCAAGGAAATCCACCGCACCCTTCGCCCGGGTCGGATACAAGAAGATCGCCTCGGCACCGCTCAGCGCTTCCTCGAATCCGCTGTCAGCCGTGAGGTCCAGCGACACCGCATCCGGCAGATCCAGCCCGCCCGCGTCGCGCGCCGACCCACGCACCTCGTGCCCGCCCTCGCGGAGCACGCGGACGACCTCGCTCCCGACATTCCCGCGCGCCCCCGTCACCAGGATGGTCATCCCACACTTCCTTTGCCCTTAAATTAACTTTGCCAGCAAAGCTAATCTTGATCACCCGCCGCTGTCAACCTCCCGCTCCCGGTACACGACCGAGCGAGATCGTTGTATGGATCGTGTACGGATCCCTCCGACACTCCGGCAGTTCGATTCGGACGAGTGAAGGGAGATCCGTCGTGGTCGGGAAAGTGATGGTCCGGCGCACGGTCGCCGCGCTGCTCGCCGCGGGGGCGGTCACCGCAGTCGCGACACCCGTGAGCGCTGCCGAGGCTTCCGGCGCCTGGCGCGCCGATCTGTCCTCAGTGGACAGTGACGACGTCAACGTCGTCACGGCCAGCGGCACGCTCACGCTGCGGGATCCTGCGTGGAGACCCGCCGACCAGGCCGCGGGAAGCGAGGGCTACCTGCTCTCCGCCGAACGCCGCCTGCCCGCGCCGGCGAACCGGGTCGCCGCCGAAATCTCCGCCGACGCCCCGCAAGGCACCTCGGTGGAAGTCGACGTCCGCGGCCGCTCCGGTGCCGACGACTGGACGGAATGGACCCCCGCCGGCACCGCGCTCCCCCGCGCGGTGAGCGTCGTGCAGACCAGGATCACGCTGTCCGGCACCGCCGCCGCGCGCCCCACCGTGCGCGACGTCGAACTGACCAGTTCCCTGACCCCGCAGGCGAACGCCATCGCCGCGTCCACTCCGCTCACCTACACCGTCTACGCCACCCGCGAAGGCCTCGCCGGCCACACCACCGCGAACGGCCATGTCATTTCCAGCAACGACCACTTCGTCGCACTGCCCTCCGGAAAAGCCTTGTCGCCCAAGGGAACTGGAAACTACAGCGTGCGCGTGTGCAAGACGGACAACAGCCGCTGCGAATACGCGCCGGTCTGGGATGTCGGGCCGTGGAACACCAAGGACGACTACTGGAACCCGTCCTCGGTGCGCGCCGAGTACAAGGACCTGCCGCAGGGCCAGCCCGAGGCCTACGCCGCCTACCACAACGGCTACAACGGCGGCCGGGACGATCTCGGGTACAAGGTCGGCAACCCCGCGGGCATCGACCTGGCCGACGGGACCTTCAGTTCGGGCGTCGGCCTGGGCGACAACGGAAACGTGAAGGTCACCTACCTGTGGACGGGCTCCGCCGCCGCGAGCGGTTTGGTGCAGACGGCGGGCGACCCGGTGAACGTGCGGTCGGGCGCGCACACGTCCTCGTCGGTGAAGGGCCTGGCGGCCAACTACGCCAAGGTGAACATCGAGTGCTACGTCAATGGGGACAGTGTGACCGGGAAGTTCGGGACGAGCAAGATCTGGGACCGGATCGGGCCCGGGCACTACATCTCGGACACCTACGTGAAGACCGGTTCGGACGGTCCTGTCGCGCCGCTCTGCTGAGGCCGCTTCGGTGGGTTGCCGGTGAGGCCTGGGGGTTCTCACCGGCGACGGCTCCCTTCGCTTGGCCGCTTGGCCGCATCGCCGCTCGGCCGCGCCGCTCGGCTGCTTGGCTGCTTGGCTGCTTGGCTGCTTGACTGAGACGAAGCGTGCTTCCCCTGGAGGGCGTTGCAATGACCCCCGTCGATGGCCCCTCACTCGACCGCTCGGCTAACGCGAGTCGAGGGGTCGCAACGCCTTTGCCGGTACTTCCCGGTGACCGCCCGTCGAACCCGTCGCCGGCGAGTCTCGCTTCCGGATTCCGCACCGGCATGCATTCCGGCTTCACCATTGCTCCATCCAGCCGCGCTCGTTCCGCGCAGCCAACCCGCAAGCCGGGTTTGCGGAACGTGCGGCGGGGCATCCGCAGTGCGTTCAGTTCCAGTGTGACCATTCCTCGCGACCCCGACCGGATTCCCTTTGCCCGAGCCGTTTTCCGAAGATCCTCCCCTCATCCGCCGCGGGGGTCCGAATCCGGTCCCCCGCGGTTTCCACCCGGTTCAGCGACGGTTTCCCCCTCAACCGCCCGGTAAAGTGGCTAACGTGCACTGCCGCAGCCGAGGGGGTCCGCAATGCCACGCCGTTTCGCACTCATCGCCACCGTCATCCTGCTCGCCATCACCCTGAGCACCTCCGCCCACGCCGCTCCAGCCGTCATCGGCGGAGAAAAAGCTTCCCTGCAACAACATCCGTACGCAGTGTACTTAGTGGACAGTCACGGAACCCAGTTCTGCGGCGGCGTCATCGTCAGCCGCACCGAGGTCGCGACCGCCGCGCACTGTGCCGCCACCGTCCCGACCGGCGAACTCAGCGTCGTAGCCGGTCGGGAAGACAAACGCGGCCAAGACGGCGTCGTCCGCGCAGTTTCCGCCGCCTGGCAACACCCTGATTTCCATACGCCGCAACAAGGTTCGGACGTCGCAGTCCTCACCGTCCGCGGCTCGCTCCCCTACCGCCCCGCCGACCTGGCCCGCGACCCGAGCCGCTACCCCGCCGGCACCAATGCCACAGTCCTGGGCTGGGGCCGCCTCGCGGACGGCGGCGACCGTTCGGACTACCCGCGCCAAGCCACCGTCCCCCTAGCCGACGACGCCACCTGCCGCACCGGCTATCCGGAATACACCGCGACGAGCATGCTCTGCGCCGGCTACCCCAACGGCGGCATCGACGCCTGCAAAGGAGATTCCGGCGGCCCGCTGCTGGTCGGCGACACGGTAGTCGGCATCGTCTCCTACGGCGACGGATGCGGGAAGCCAGGCAAACCCGGGATGTACACAAGGGTGACGTCGTTCGCGGACGAGATCGCCGCCCACGCCGGACTCACCTGATCCCGCGAGACCAACCGGCACGACACCGCCCGGATCGGCACTCCTCATTTCGCCCCGCACGGCATCCGCCAAGGCACACCGAACACAGGCTCCGACGATCGACGGCGACCGCATCGCCACCACGCACACCTACGACCGGGCCGGATTTCCGCTCCGCACGGACGGGATCCGCCAAGGCCCACCGAACGCAGCCTCCGACGATCGACGGCGGCCGCATCGCCACGACGAACATCTACAAACGGGCGGGGTTTCCGCTCCGCACGGAAGGAATGGCAGAACGCACGCGACTCCCTGAGCACGGCACGGTACAGTCCAGGGCATGACGTCGCCGGAGGCCAGCAGACGGTAGCCGCCCAGCCGCAAGCTGGGCGGCGGAGTGACGGGTGCCGGGTTCACACCCGGGCTGGGCTGACCGGCGAAACTTTCACCGCAGACACCGTGCGGTTGAGCTGTGCCCTCAACAAGTTCTCGTGAGTGCTTACTCCGGCTCCAACCGGCGGCAACACTCACGACAGCGAGGCATAGCCAATCGGGCCGCCGTGCGCAAGCAAGCACGCCGACGACAAGGTCGGTCGACCAGCGCCAAGTCTGCGCGCGGTGGCGACGTCGTGGTGAAGTCTGACGCCACAGGCAAAGCTTTCCGTTCGACACGCGCTCTGGCGAAGCCTGTACACAGCGGAGCCACCGGCAAGCGTGCTTGCCACCGCGGCACCGGGGCATCGCGGGCACCGCATGCTCGGCACGACAGCACCGCGGCCAAAGCATGCTCGGCACCACGGCCAAAGTATGCTTGCCACCGCAGCACGGCGAGCAAAGCATGCCCGGCACCACGGCACCGCGAGCAAAGCGCGCGT
>NZ_JBHZAG010000054.1:0-46962 GCF_042754125.1 Amycolatopsis sp. NPDC059235 | reverse complement strand
GCCACCACGGCACCGCGGCCAAAGCGCGCTCAGCACCGCAGCCAAAGGGTGTTCAGCACCGCGGCCAAAGCATGCTTGCCGCCATGGCACCGCGGGCAAAGCATGCTCGGCACCACGGCCAAAGTATGCTTGCCACCGCAGCACGGCGAGCAAAGCATGCCCGGCACCACGGCACCGCGAGCAAAGCGCGCTTGCCACCACGGCACCGCGGCCAAAGCGCGCTCAGCACCGCAGCCAAAGGGTGTTCAGCACCGCGGCCAAAGCATGCTTGCCGCCATGGCACCGCGGCCAAAGCGCGCTCAGCACCGCAGCCAAAGGGTGTTCAGCACCGCGGCCAAAGCATGCTTGCCGCCATGGCACCGCGGGCACAGCGCGCTCGGCACCGGGGCACCGGGGCACCGGGGCACCGGGGCACCGGAAGCAAATCGTGCTCAGCACCACGGCACCACGGCACCACGGCACCACGGCACCACGGCCAAAGCGTGCACGGCACCACGGCACCGCGAGCAAAGCGTGCCCGGCACCACAGCACCGCGGCCAAAGCGTGCTCAGCCCCGCAGTACCCGGACGAAGCCTGCTCGCGGCCCCGAGCCGCAGCAGTGCTTCGTCCGGCGCAACTGCAGCCAAGCGCCCAAGCCAAGCCGCGGACCGCTGCGCGCGAGCCCGAGGCACCCCACTCCGCAAGCGAACCGTCCTCATCCCTCCGGCGTCCCCGACGCCGACAGCTATTCGGAGCCGATTCCCTTGCCTCCCGTCATTTTCCTCCTGGCCTGCGCGGTTTTCGCCCAAGGCACGTCCGAGTTCGTCCTCTCCGGGCTCCTCCCCCAGATCGCCGCGGGCACCGGCGTCTCGCTCGGCGCCGCCGGGTTGCTCACGTCGCTCTTCGCGGCCGGAATGGTCGCGGGCGCACCAGTTCTCGCGATGCTCGGCAGCAAACTGCCACGCAAGCTGGCGCTCCTCACCTTCCTCGGCCTCTTCTCCGCAGTTCACGTCATCGGTGCTCTCACCACCGATTTCCCGCTCCTTCTCGCCACCCGCGCCCTCGCGGCGTTCGCCAATGCCGGGTTCCTCGCGGTGGCGCTCGCGGCGCTGCCGTCGCTCGTCGCGGAGGACGCCGTCGGGCGGGCGACTTCCGTGCTGCTGTCCGGTGTCACGCTCGCTTGCATCGTCGGCGTTCCGGCCGGGACGCTGCTCGGCCAGTACGCCGGGTGGCAAGCCGCGTTCTGGGCCATCGCGGCGATCACGGCGGCGGCCGCCGTCGCGCTGACAACAACAAAGTTCGACAGCCCGTCGGCCACCAGCCCGGTGTATCGCGAGTGGCGAGTCCTGACACAGCCGCGCGTAGCGGCCACCGTGGTCAAGGGGATTCTCGTCAACGGCGGAACCTTCGCGGCCTTCACCTACCTCGGCACGATGACGCAATCAGCCAGCTGGGTTCCAGTAGTGCTGGCGGTGTTCGGAGTGGGATCGTTCGTCGGCGTCACGATCGCGGGCAAGGCAGGTCCGAGGATTCTCAAAGCGGGCACGGCAGTGCTGACCGCCGTGTGGGTGGCGGCGTTCTTCGCGGCGCAGAGTCTTCCGGGGCTCATCGCAGCCGCATTGATCACCGGGGCGATGGCGTTCGGCGTCGGGTCCGCGTTGATCGCCGCGATTGTCACCTCCGCCAGCAAGGAAGCGCCCCGGGTGGCCGGGGCGATCGCGACTACGGCGTTCAATCTCGGCGCGGTGGCCGGGCCTGCGGTGGCGGGAGCCGTCGTCCTGGATGCGGCGCATGCGAGCGCGGCGTTCTGGGTCAGTGCGGCCTTCACCGCCGCGGCGATGTTCCTTCGGGTGAAGAAATAGCGAAAGGCGGCCCGGGCGAAAACCCGGGCCGCCTCGAAAAACAGCTCAGCGGAGCGTGTCCCAGCCCGCGTAGCGAGCCTCGGTGCCCAGCTCCTCCTCGATGCGGATCAGCTGGTTGTACTTGGCCGTCCGGTCGGAGCGCGACAGCGAGCCCGTCTTGATCTGGCCGCAGCCGGTCGCCACCGCGAGGTCGGCGATGGTGGTGTCCTCGGTCTCGCCCGAGCGGTGCGACATGACCGCCGAGTAGCCCGCCTTGTGCGCGGTGTCGACCGCGGACAGCGTCTCGGTCAGGGTGCCGATCTGGTTGACCTTGATGAGGATCGAGTTGGCGATGCCGCGCTTGATGCCGTCGCGCAGGATCTCGACGTTCGTGCAGAACAGGTCGTCGCCGACGAGCTGGACACGGTCGCCGATGCCGTCGGTCAGCTGCTTCCAGCCGGTGTAATCGTCCTGGGCCAGGCCGTCCTCGATCGAGACGATCGGGAAACGCTCGGTCAGCTCGGTCAGGTACGCGACGTGTTCCTCGATGCTGCGCTTGCGGCCCTCGCCGGTGTAGTCGTAGACGCCGTCGCGGTAGAACTCCGACGCCGCCGGGTCCAGCAGCAGCGCGATGTCCTTGCCCGGCTCGTACCCGGTCTTCTCGATCGCGCGGACCACGAACTCGAGCGCCTCGTCGGCCGATCCCAGCTGCGGCGCGAACCCGCCCTCGTCGCCGACATTCGTGTTGTGTCCCGCCTCGTGCAGCGATTTCCGCAGCGTGTGGAACACCTCGGAACCCATCCGCACGGCGTCGGCAAACGTTTCCGCGCCGACCGGGCCGATCATGAACTCCTGGAAGTCGATCGGGTTGTCCGCGTGCGCGCCGCCGTTGATGATGTTCATCATCGGCATCGGCAGCAGGTGCGCGTACACCCCGCCGACGTACCGGTACAGCGGCAGCGTGTTCGCCGCGGCGGCCGCCTTCGCCACCGCCAGCGAGACCCCGAGCGTGGCGTTCGCGCCGAGGCGGGCCTTGTTCTCGGTGCCGTCGAGGGCGATCAGGGCGCGGTCGACGTCGGCCTGCGCCTCGGCCTCCATGCCGGTCACGGCGTCGGCGATCTCGCCGTTCACCGCGTCGACCGCCTTGCGCACGCCCTTGCCGTGGAACCGCTTCGCGTCGCCGTCCCGCAGCTCAACGGCCTCGCGCGTGCCGGTGGAGGCCCCGGACGGCACCGCCGCGCGGCCCACCGACCCGTCCGCCAGCACCACGTCGACCTCGACCGTCGGGTTGCCCCGGCTGTCGAGCACCTCACGGCCCCGGACCCGGACGATGCCTGTCATAACGCTCCTCGGAGGTTCGAGCCGAAGCACTCAGCGCACGCTCCGTGAAGCGCTCCGGCAGCAACGCGGCACCACGGCGAGCCGCACGTCACGCTGCAGGCTAGCAGAACCGTTCTGAATCGATCCGGCTAATACGGGACGCTCCACTTCGGACAGTCCGGAAACCGTTTCCCGGCAAAGGGAACGAACCGGAACCTGGCGCGAAAACACTTCACGCGCCGGACGCCCGGCGTTCATCGACGGGCCGCGCGGCCAGCATAACTTCGCTTCCGCCTGGGAGCCGGAGGAGGCCGTCATGTCCAACACCGTCAGCCGTCGAGGAGCGTTAGGCCTTATGGGTGCGAGCGCTGCCGTACCACTGCTCGGCACTGGTACGGCCGCTGCCGCTCCTCTTGCGCCGGCTCCGGGCGGCGGCGCGACACCGGTGCAGGGTTTACATCTCACGTTCGGCCGCGATCCCGCGCGGCAAATGGTGGTTTCGTGGCTCACCGACGGCCCGGTCCGCCGTCCCCGCGTCCTCTACGGCACGCTCGACGACGGCTTCGGCTCGTACGCACCCGCGGTCACCCGCACCTACGTCGACGGCACTTCCAACCGCACGGTCTGGGTGCATCACGCCGAGATCAACCGCCTGTGCCCGAACACCGAGTACCTCTACATCGCCCAGCACGACGGCGCGACGCCCGACGCGGGCACCTTCCGCACCGCGCCCGGCGGGAGGTCCGCGTTCACCTTTACCAGCTTCGGCGACCAGTCCGCGCCGCAGGTCACCTGGGATCTCAAAGGCGCGCCCGCGCTCGACTTCTTCTCGACCCCGGCCACGAAGGACATCGTCACCGGCATCGAGACCGTCGCACCGCTGTTCCACCTGCTCAACGGCGACCTCTGCTACGCAAACCTCGACGTCGACCGCGTGCGCACCTGGAACAACTTCTTCACCAACAACACCCGCTCGGCGCGGTACCGGCCGTGGATGCCCGCCGCGGGCAACCACGAGATCGAGAAGCAAAACGGTGCGATCGGGATGGGCGCCTACCAGGCGTACTTCCAACTCCCCTCCACCGAAACCGATCCGGAACTCGCCGGCCTCTGGTACGGCTTCACGGTCGGCTCGGTGCGGGTGATCGTGCTGCAGAACGACGACAACTGCCTGCAGGACGGCGGCGACGTCTACGTCAACGGCTACTCCGGCGGACGGCAACTGGCCTGGCTGGAGAAGGAATTGGCCGCGGCGCGGGCGTCGCGCGACGTGGACTGGATCGTCGTCGCGATGCACCAGGTCATGATCAGCACGTCCGACGCGAACGGCGCCGACCTGGGCCTGCGCGAGAAGTACGGCCCGCTGTTCGACCGCTACGGCGTCGACCTGGTGCTGTGCGGGCACGAGCACGACTACGAACGCTCCCTCGCCGTGCACGGCGTCGTCGCGGAAAGCGAGACGCTCACGCCGAATCCGGTGTCCGACGCGACCGACAACATCGACGCCACGCACGGCACCGTGCACATGATTCTCGGCGGAGGCGGCGTCTCCGGCACCACCAACGGCAGTTTCTTCAAGGACGGCACCGGAAAGGTGCTAACCGCCGTCGCCGACAAACGGGATCCGGCCACGGGCAAGCGGAAACCGACCTACGTGCGCGAAAAAGCGGTGTGGAGCGCGGTGCGCGACCTCGACCACCCCTACGGATTCGCCGCGTTCACTGTGGACCCCGGGCGCAGTCCGGGCGGCACCACCACGATGCACGTCACCTATTACAACGTGAACAAGCCGACCGGCGAGCTGTCGGTGTTCGAGCGGTTCTCGCTGCACCGCAAGCGCGCCGACGGCTGACGTCAACCCCTTCCCCGCTCTGGTCCGGACCACCCCTCAAGCGGGACAGAACGATCCTTAGCCGCGCTACGCTTGCCGCGGACCCGGTGGCCGCAACGGACACCTCCCCCATCGTCAGTCCATTGTGGACCATCGGGCCGCGAGGAGCGCCCCATGGATCACGCCGTCACCCCCTTCGTGCTGGACCCGGCGGCGCCGGACGTACACGGCGAGGGCGCCCGGCTTCGCGCACGCGGACCGCTGACCGTGGTCGAACTGCCCGGCGGCGTGCTCGCCTGGTCGGTCACCAGCCTGCCGCTGCTGCGCAGCCTGCTCGCCGACCCGAGGGTGTCGAAGGACGCCCGGCGGCACTGGCCCGCCTACCGGGACGGCGAGATCACCTCCGACTGGTCGCTCAACATCTGGGTTTCGGTGCAGAACATGTTCACCGCCTACGGCGACGAACACCGCAGGCTGCGCTCGCTGGTGTCGAAGGCTTTCGCGCCCGGCCGGATCGCCGCGCTGCGCCCGGTGGTCGCCGAAATCGTCGACGGCCTGCTCGCCGCCCTCGAAGCCGGACCGGCGGAAACCGACCTGCGCGACCAGTACTGCTACCGGCTGCCGATCGAGGTGATCTGCCGGCTGGTCGGCGTCCCCGAACAGGCGCGGCCGGGCCTGCGCACCGCGGTGGCCGGAATCTTCGCGACGTCGGCGACCTCGGAAGAAGCGACCGCGAACGTCGAACTGCTGTACGGAATTCTCGCCGACCTCGTCTCCCAGCGGCGCGCCGAGCCTGGTGACGACCTCGCCACCGCACTCATCACCGCCCGCGACTCCGACGGCTCCCGGCTGAGCGAAGCGGAACTGGTGGACACGCTGATCCTGGTGATCACCGCCGGTCACGAGACGACGGTCAACCTGCTCGACCAGGCCGTGACCGCACTGCTGACGCATCCCGCGCAGCTGCGCTCGGTGCTGGCCGGAGCGCGCACCTGGTCGGACGTCGTGGACGAGACTTTGCGCTGGCAGGCACCGCTTTCGCACCTGCCGCTGCGCTTCGCGCTGGAGGACATCGAGGTCGAGGGCACGACCATCCACGCGGGCGACCCGATCCTCGCGTCGTTCGGCCCCGCCGGCCGCGACGAGAGCCACCACGGGCCGGACGCGAACGAGTTCGACCTGTCCCGGAAGGACAAGTCAGCGCTCGCGTTCGGGCACGGCGTGCACTATTGCCTCGGCGCGCAGCTCGCCCGGATGGAAGCGGAACTCGGGCTGCCCGCGTTGTTCGAGCGGTTCCCGGACTTGGCGCTGGCGGTGGGCGGGGAGGAGCTGGAGCCGGTGCCGTCGTTCATCACCAACGGGCACGTGACGCTGCCGGTGCGGCTTAGGCGTTCGTGAGCGCCTAAGCCGGTTCTAACCGGCATCGCCGCTCACGACTCCCACTCGGCCAGCACCTCTTCCGTGTGCGAGCCCGGGACCGGCGGCGGCGAGGGCACATCCGTTGTGCTGCGCGAAAATCGCGGTGCCGGAGCGGGCTGGACGATCCCGTCCACCGTGATCAGCCCGGACCGTGCGGCGATGTGCGGATGCTTGGGTGCCTCGTCGGGAGCGAGGACCGGCGTGACGCACGCGTCGGTGCCGTCGAAGACCTCGGCCCATTCGTCGCGAGTACGGCTGAGGAACGCGCGGGTGAAGGTGGCGCGGAGCGTGGGCCAGCCGTCGCGGTCGAGCTGCGGCGGCAGGTCTTCCGCGGCGAGGCCGAGGCCGTTCAGGAGAGCCGCGTAGAACTGTGGTTCGAGTGAGCCCACCGCGACGTAACGGCCGTCCGCGCAGACGTACGTGTCGTAGAACGGCGCGCCGCCGTCCAGGAGGTTCGTGCCGCGTTCGTCGGACCACGAGCCCAGGCCGCGCAAGGCCCACATCATCTGGGACAGCACGTTCGCGCCGTCGACCATCGCCGCGTCCACGACCTGGCCGCGACCGGTCCGGCCGCATTCCCACAACGCCGCGAGCACGCCCGCGATGAGGAACATCGACCCGCCGCCGAAGTCGCCGACCAGGTTGAGCGGCGGCACCGGACGTTCGCCCGCGCGGCCGATCGCGTGCAGCACGCCGGTGAGGCCGAGGTAGTTGATGTCGTGGCCGGCGCGCTGGGCGAGCGGGCCTTCCTGGCCCCAGCCGGTCATCCGGCCGTAGACCAGGCGGGGATTGCGGGCGAAACAGTCGTCCGGGCCGACGCCGAGCCGTTCGGTGACGCCCGGGCGCAGGCCTTCGACCAGCACGTCCGCCTTCGCCGCGAGCCGCAGCACGAGTTCGCGGCCTTCGGGGGTCTTGAGGTCCGCCGCGACCGAGCGGCGGCCGCGCAGCAGCGGGTCCGGCTTGCCGCCGCTGAGGTCGAGCGATCCGGAGGGCCGTTCCACCCGGACGACGTCCGCGCCCAGGTCGGCGAGCACCATGCAAGCGTGCGGCCCCGGCCCGATCCCGGCCAGCTCGACGACTTTCAGCCCGCTCAACGGTCCCGCCACATGTCCTCCTCGGCTCCGGTGCCCCCGCGGCGGCGACCCTACCGGCCGGCCCGGCCCGCGTCCGGGCGTGTGGGGTAACCCACCCGTGGCCCGACCCGGGCAGAACCGGCGCCACGCCTCACCCGAACCGGGGACTGGCGTCTCGCCGCCGCGTCAGCCGGGTACCCGGCTGGTATCCATGTGTCACGAATAGATCAAGGAGGATTTCGATGAGCTTTTTCGACCAGGCCAAGGACAAGATCCAGGAATTCGCGGGCAACAACCAGGACAAGGTCGGCGAGGGCATCGACAAGGCCGCCGAATTCGCCGACGAGAAAACCGGCGGCAAGCACGGCGACCAGATCCGCCAGGGCGCGGACAAGCTGAAGGAAAACTTCGGCGGAGGCCAGCAAGGCGGCCAGGAACAAGGCGGCGGACAGCAGCAGGGCGGCTTCGACCAGGGCGGTCAGCAGGGCCACCAGCAGGGCGGGCCGCAGGGTCAGCAGGGCGGTTTCGGCCAGGGCGAGCAGGGCGGTCAGCAAGGCCAGGGCCAGCAGGGCGGTTACGGCCAGGGCGGCCGCGAACAGGGCGGCCAGCAAGGCGGATTCGGCCAAGGCGAGCAGCAGCAGGGCTTCGGCCAAGGCGGCCAGCAGCAAGGTTTCCAGCAGGGCGGCCAGCAGCAGGGCTTCGAAGAGCGCGGGCAGCAAGGCGGTTTCGGGCAGGGCGACCAGGGCGGCTACGAGCAGGGCGAGCAGCAGTGGGGCAACCAGCAGTAGCAAGGACTGTTCCGGCCTGAGGTTCCGCGCCGAACGCTGCGGCCGACCGCTTCGTGAATCGGCCGCGGCAAGCGAAACGCACGGCTCGACAACCGCAGTCAGCCGCGGAAGCCAGCCGCGGCAAGCGAAACGCACGGCTCGACAACCGCAGTCAGCCGCGGAAGCCAGCCGCGGCAAGCGAAACGCACGGCTCGGCAACCGCAGTCAGCCGCGGAAGCCAGCCGCGGCAAGCGAAACGCACGGCTCGGCAACCGCGGTCAGATGCGGAAGTCAGCCGCGGCAAGCGAAACGCTCGGGTCAGGACCCGCGAGCATCAGCCCCGGCGCGCGGGGCCGAGCGAATCGGCCGACGAGGGCAGCTCGCGAAGCGGCGAGCGGGCGACGGTGATCCGGCAATCGTCCGGCCGCGGCCGGGAGTTATTCGGCTGACCACCGAACCTGCCGCACGGAACGGGAGGGGCGGCATTTTCCGCGCAATTTCCGGCGTGTTCATCCGGACCGCGCGAAAATGCCGTCCCGTTTTTCCCTCGACCCGGCCGAGCCGCCGAATTTATTTCACGATACCGTGGTCGGCGGCGCTTTTCCGGAGCCGCTCAGCCGGGTTTGCGGGCCGAGATCAGCAGGTGCTCCTCCGGTTGCGCTCCCGGCTTGTCCGGCGCGAACGTCTCCGCCCGGGTTCCGGTCACCTCGAAACCGGCCGCGCGCACCCGGTCTAGCAGCGCATCCGCCGGGAAGCTCGTGACCCGGATCGAGTGGCCGAGGAACTCGATCGGCACGTCCTCGATGTCCGCGGGCACCGTCACCAGCGCGAGTCTCCCTCCCGGGGCCAGCCAGCCCGCGATCCGGCCGAGGACCTGCTCCGTTTCGGCTCGCGACAGCTGCACGAACGAGAAGAACGCGCACACCGCGTCCCACGTCCCGGGCGACGACTCCCATTCCCGCACGTCAGCCTGCACGAACTCCGCCGAAGGCACCTGCTCGCGCGCGATCCGCACCATCTCCGCCGACACGTCGATCCCGGTCACCCGATGCCCGGCCGCGGCCAGTTCAGCCGCGGCGGGACGGCCGGTCCCGCTGCCGATGTCGAGCACCCGGGCGGACGACGGCAGCACCTCGATCAGCTCCCGCACTGCCGCGTCCACCACCGGCCGGCGGCCGAACGCCTCCTCGTACCTGGCGCCGATCGCGTCGAACAGCTCCGCGGTGGTCAGCTCCTCGGACATCCCCATCTCCCCTCGCCGTCGAAGGAGTCCAGGCTATCGGCCCCCACCGACAATTCCGGTCAGTCGGCGGCTTCGTAGGTGGCCGCAGCGACCACCAGGTCCTCCCAAGCCATCCCGACGCTCTTGAACAGCCGAGGACCCGAAGGCACCGAATGCCCCTGAGCCAGCGCGGCGAGCGAGACGAGGTCATCCGCCGCGAGGGCACCGGATTCCAGTGCCAGCACCACATCCCCGGCCTCGCGGGTAGCCGCGCCGATCCCCTCTACGACCACTGTGGACCGTCCAATCAGGACATCGTCGACTTCCCGCGCTTCCGGTTCATGCGAACCGACGGCGACCACGGTGGCGTGCTCGGGGACTTTCGCGCCGTCGAACACCGGGGTCCGGGACGAGGTGCAGCACACGACCAAATCAGCCGAGGCCACGTCGTCCGGCGTACCCACCCGCGCGAACGGGTACTGCGCGGCAAAGGCTTGCGTCCGCTCGGGATTCCGCCCGACGACCACCACCTCCCGCACCGGCCGGACCGCCCGGAAAGCCTCGATGTGGCTCTCCGCCTGCGGGCCGGTGCCGAACACCACCAAGCGTTCCGCGTCCGGCACGGCGAGCAGGTCCGCCGCCACCGCGGAGACGGCCGCCGTGCGCACCGAGGTGAGCGCGACGCCGTCCAGGAGCGCCATCGGCGTGAGCGTCGGGCCGTCCATCAGCAGGTAGTGGCCTTGGATCCGCGGCAGGCCCCGCGCCGGGTTGTCCGGCGCGACGGACGCGACCTTGACCCCGGCGTAGCGGTCCCAGAACGCGGGCATGAGCAGGAACTGCCCGGTCGGCACCGGCACGACGGACCGCGGCGGGTCCTGGTCCGGGTCGAGACCGCCGGCGAGGGCCGCGCGGACCGCGTCGACGGCTTGCTGGACAGTGGGCCGGGCATCGAGGAGCAATCGCACCCCCGGAGCATCGCACAGGCCGCCGACAGAACGTTGAGCCGCAGGTCACAACCCCTTAGATACAAGCTGGGATGCATGTTAGCGTCGAGCGCGTGACCGCTGTGAAACCCGCCGCCGACCGCGCCTACGAGCTCACCAAGGAACTGGTGCTCACCGGCGAACTGCCCGGCGGGCACCTGTTCAGCGAGGGCGAGATCGCCGAACGCCTCGGGGTCAGCCGGACTCCGGTGCGCGAGGCCTTCCTGCGGCTGCAGGTCGAAGGACTGCTCAACCTGATCCCGAAGCGCGGCGCGATCGTCGTGCCGATCACCCCTGGCGAGGCCGAAGACGTACTCGAAGCCCGAGAGGCCGTCGAGAGCGCGGCGGTACACCGGCTGGGCCGCCGTCCGGAACTGATCCCGGACGCGCTCGAACAGCTGCGCGCGGTGTTGGAAACCCAGCGCCAGCACGCGGAAGCGGGCGACGTGCCCGCGTTCGCCGAGGCCGACGAGCTGTTCCACCGCACGATCGTCGCGGCAGGCGGCAACGCCCTGCTGCTCACCTTCTACACCACCCTCGCCGACCGCCAGCGCCGGATGAACGTCCACGCGCTCGCGCCGATCCCGGCCCGCCTGCCGCAGGTCGTCGGCGAACACGAACAGCTCCTGAACATCATCGCGGAGGCAGAGACGAAGGCCGACACCTTCGCCCCGGCCCTGCGCGCACACCTGGATTCGGTGCACCGTCGATGACCACTACCGCTGACCGCGCTCCCCTGCCCGGAACGCCCGAAACAACCACCCGTCCGGCCTGGTTCCCGGCCGCGGCCGCGGTGTTCGCCGCCGGATGGGGCGGTAACCAGTTCACCCCGCTGCTCGTGATGTACCACGCCGCGGGCTACTCCGCGTTCACCGTCGACGCCCTGCTCGGCGCATATGTCGTCGGCCTCGTGCCAGGACTCCTGCTGTCCGGCGGACTGTCCAATCGGTACGGTCGCCGCCCGGTGATGTTCGCCGGGACCGTGCTGTCCCTGCTAGCGAGCCTGCTGCTGGCACTCGGGCCGCTCGGCGTCGCGTGGATCGCCGGCGGCCGGTTCCTGTCCGGCATCGCGGTCGCGGTCGCGATGGCCGTGGGCTCCACCTGGATCAAGGAACTCGCCGACGCCGACCCGTACACCGCGGCCGACACCGGCACCCGCCGCGCCGCACTGTGCCTGACGCTCGGGCTCGGCATCGGTCCCGGCGTCGCCGGCGTGCTCGCGCAATGGGGCCCGTGGCCGATGGCCCTCCCCTATCTGGTCCACATCGGACTCGCGCTGGTCTCGCTCGCCGTGGTCACGCGCAGTCCGGAAACGCTTACCGTCCGGACCGATTCGGTCCGCGCCGCTTTGCCCGCCACCGCACGGCATCCGCGGTTCCGCCGGGTGATCCTGCCTGCGGCTCCGTGGATTTTCGGCTCCTGCGGCGTGGCGTACGCGATCCTGCCGCAGCTCGTCCAGCACAAGACCGGGTCTTGGGCGCTGGCCTACTCCACCCTGCTGACCGTGTGCGCGATCGGCGCGGGCGTCGGGATTCAGCCGATCGCCAAGCGCGTCGACCGCGCCACCAGCGCTCGGGCCGTGCTCACCGGAATGACCGTATTGTGCGTCGGCCTCGTCTTGAGCGTCTTCGCGGCCGCGCAGGAATCGCCCTGGATCGCACTCGGTGCGGCAGTCGTGCTGGGCACCGCTTACGGCATCGTAGTCGTGTCCGGACTGCTGGAATTGCAACGCCTCGCCCGGCCGGACGAAATCGCGGAACTGACCGGCGTGTACTACGCGCTGGCCTACATCGGATTCCTGCTGCCGTCACTTTTAGCGGCCCTGAACGGAGTAGCGGGCTACCCGGTGCTGCTCGCCTGCGTAGCACTGGTCGCGATCGCGGGAACCCTTGTGGTGACCCGGCACTCGCGCCGGCACCTCCCCCAGGGCTGACCCCGATTCCGGCAAACGGGACCGAATGCGCGACCGCGCGGAAATTCGGTCCCGTTTGCCGGATTTGTTTCCCACTATTGTCTCTTGTGGATCGTGAAGGAGTCGGAAAGAGTTCTGACTGCCGGGAAAACGAGCGTGCGACAAGTGCGCCCGATTTCATCGGGGCCGGTAACTCACGAACCCTTCTAGCAGGAAGTGGGAACTGCACATGGGGCGTTCCTCGCGATCCGTTCGCGCCCTAGTCATGGCTGCGACCGGCAGTCTGGTGCTGGCCGGGGTCACCCAGCCGGCGCAGGCTGCCGGGCCAGCCGCGGCGACGGCCGACACGACGCCGCAATCGCTGATCGTCGTCCTCTCCGACCAGTTGCCCAGCGCGCCGCCCACCAAGGCGGCCTCGGACACTCGCCGCGCCAAAGCCACCCAAGAACAGGACTCGGTGCTGGCCAAGCTCGCCGGCGCGGCACCGGCCAAGGTCAAGCACTTCGCCCTGGGCAACGCTTTCTCCGCCACCGTCACGCCCGCGCAGGCCGCACAGCTCGCGCACGACCCGGCGGTCGCGCAGGTGCTGCCGGACAGCAAGGTGACGCTGCCGGACGCCAAGCCGAGCGCACCGGCCGCCGCTCCGAAGGCGGGCGGACCGGCCGCGTCGCAGGCCCTGCCGAACGCGACCTGCCCGAGCGACCCGGCGAAACCGTTGCTGGAGCCCGAAGCGCTGACGTCGATCCGCGCGTACAGCACCACCGGCGGGAAGAGCGCGTCCGACCTGGCCAACGGGGCCGGGGTGAAGGTCGCGTTCCTCGCCGACAACATGGACCCGAACTACGCGGACTTCATCCGTCCCGACGGCAGCCATGTGTTCTCGGACTACCAGGACTTCTCCGGCGACGGTCCGAACACGACCGACGCCGGGGCCGAGGCCTTCGGCGACGCTTCGTCGATCGCCGCGCAGGGCGTCGTGGTCCACGACCTGTCGAAGTTCGTGAACGAGAAGCACCCGCTCCCGGCGGGCTGCAACATCGTCGTGAAGGGCGTCGCGCCGGGCGCGAGCTTGGTCGGCCTGAACGTTTTCGGCAAGACCGCCACGAACTCCGCGGTGCTGCAGGCGATCGACTACGCGGTGACCGTCGACCACGTCGACGTGATCAACGAGTCGCTCGGCCTCAACCAGTACCCGGATTCCAGCTCCCGCAACCTGTTCCAGGTCTTCAACGACCAGGCCGTGGCCGCAGGCGTCACGGTGACCGCCTCCAGCGGCGACGCGGGCACGACGTCCACGATCGGCAGCCCGGCCACTGACCCGCTGGTGATCTCCACCGGCGCGACGACCGACAACCGGCTGTACGCGCAGACCGGCTACGCGGCTTTCCCGTTCTCCAACGGGAAATGGGTGAGCGACAACATCTCCGCGCTGTCCTCGTCCGGCATCACGCAGAACGGCCGCACCATCGACCTCGTCGCGCCCGGCGAGGGCAACTGGGCCGACTGCGCGCCGGCGTACTCGGAATGCCGCAACTTCAACACCGTCCCGCAGCCGACCGACCTCGAATCGTTCGGCGGCACCAGCGAATCCGCCCCGCTGACCGCGGGTGTCGCCGCGCTGGTGATCCAGAGTTACCGCAATGCGCACCACGGTGCGTCGCCGTCGCCCGCGCAGGTGAAGCAGATCATCACCAGCACCGCGCGCGACCTCAACCTCCCCGCCGACGAGCAGGGCGCAGGCCTTCTCGACGCGCGCGCGGCGGTCGAAGCGGCGCTCACCGCTCCGGGCTCGACCGGGGCACCGGCGGGCGTTTCGTCGAACATCACGCTGTCGGCCGACCAGCTGACGCTGGAAGGCGCGCCGGGCAGCACGCAGCAGGCGTCGGTCAACGTCACCAACTCGGGCACCAAGCCGCTGACGGTCAGCACCGGCACGCGCACGTTCTCCCCGATGGGCACGCAGGCGCAGACCACGGCGTTCGACTCGACGAAGCTGCCGACGTTCCCGTACTTCAACGGCACGAACTGGGCGTACAAGAAGGTCACGTTCTCCGTACCGAACGGCGCGCAGCGGTTGCTCGCGCGGATGGCGTGGCAGGGCAGCCCGAAGTCGGTCAACGGCCAGTCGGTCACCCCGGTGGTGCGGCTGACGCTGCTCGCACCGGACGGCACCTTCGTCGCCAACAGCCGTCCGCAGGGTGGAGCCGCCACGGCGAACTACGCCAACGTGGACGTCACGCGCCCGGTCGCGGGCACGTGGACCGCGGTGCTGTACTCGGCGTCCGGACCGGCCGGTTACACCGGTGACATCCAGCTGGCGACGACCGCGCAGCGCGCCGTCCCGTACGGCCAGGTGTCGCCGCAGATCCTGGAACTCAAGCCGGGCCAGACGAAGCCGGTGCACGTCTCGCTGCAGACTCCGAGCAGCGGCGGCGACGCGGACTACTCGATCACCTTCGGCAGCTCCGACGGCCACCAGACCTCCGTGTCGGCCGTGCTGCGCGCGCTGATCCCGACGAAGAACGGCCCGGGAACCTTCAACGGCACCATCACCGGCGGCAACGCCCGCGCGGTGTCGCCGGCGCAGACCTTCTCCTACGAGTTCGACGTGCCGCGCGGCAAGCGGGACCTCGACGTCGCGGTGAAGCTGCAGGATCCGGGCACGCTGCTCGACGGCGTCCTGGTCGACCCGAACGGCGAACTCGCCGACGTGAACAGCAACGCCTACCTCGATTCGGCCACCACGCTGAAGCAGGGCACCGGGTTGCAGCTCGTCGACCTGAACCCGCTGCCGGGCCGCTGGCACCTGGTGCTCGTCGTGCAGAACCCGGTGACCGGCAAGCAGATCGACCAGCCGTTCAGCGGCACCGTGAGCTTCGACCAGGTCTCGGCCAGCGCGCCCGCGCTGCCGCAGTCCGCGTCGCTCGCCGCGGGCAAGGCCGTGACCGTGCCGGTGACGGTGCGCAACACCGGAGTCGAGCCGATCGCCATCGGCGTCGACGCGCGCACGAACACCCGGCAAACGCTGCAGCCGCAGCCGATCCAGGGTTCGACCGAGGTCAACCTGCCGGAACTGAACACGGACGCGCCGGTGTACTCGATTCCGCCGGAGACGAGCAAGTTCACCGTCGCGACGTCCTCGACCGTGCCCGCGCAGGCGGAGATCCAGGGCTCGGCGGCGGGCATCGACGTGCTCGGCGACCTGAAGTCCGCGCAGAACGGCAGCACGGTGTCGGTCGCGACGATCGGCGAGAAGACCGGGTATGTCACCAAGGGCGTCTGGTTCGCCGACGTGCAGGAGATCGGCCCGTTCGGTCCGGAAGGCGCGCCTGCTGGGCATTCGAGCTACACGGCGTCGATCCAGACGGCGGGCTTCGACGGTTCGGTGACATCGTCGACCGGCGACCCGTACGGCCAGTCGGTGGACCCGAACGGCACCGGCGGCACGCCGCAGCTGGTCAAGCCGGGCGAGACCGCGACCGTCCTGGTCACGATCACGCCGTCCGGCAACCGCGGCGACAAGGTGGCCGGGCACTTGAACATCGTGACCGTGCCTTCGCTGCCGACCGGCGTGACCGGTCTGCCGCAGGTCGGAACCGGTGAGGTGCTGGCGACTCTGCCGTACAGCTACCGCATCGGCTGATTTCGCGTCCGTGAGGGGAACCCTGAGGGACTCTGAGTCCCTCAGGGGTCCCCTCACGTCCGTCATGTGATGAGCGCGCGGAGGAGTTCCGCGTGCGCGCGGGTCAGTGCCGCTCGGACGCGGGGAACGCAGTCGGCGAGCGGTCCGTCGTCTGTCCAGGCGAGCACGAGAGTCGAATTCGTGGCCGCGCAATGCAATGGCCGGTAAGAGGTGTCCGGCATCGGTCTCGTCGGCGGAGCGGTCACGGTCAGGATTCCCGCCCCGTAACCGAAACACAGCACCGCCCATTCGCTGTCGGCGTAGCAGAGCCGCGGATCGGCACCGGCGTCGGCGAAGGCCGCTAGCAGTGCGCGCGTCCGGGGCTGCACTGACTGGTCGAGAAGAACGCAGCGCTGGCCGGACAGCGCGGCCGGGGTGAGCGAGTCCGGAACGCCGAGCGGATGTCCGGGAGGAATGCCGACCACCAGCGGTTCCGTGGCTACCGAGACCCATTCGAGGGGGCGTTCCCGCACGGCGTCCTGACGCAGCAGGCCGAGGTCCAGTTCGTCGCGAAGCAACGCCTCGGCCAGCTCCGCGGCGGATTCGCCGGCCCGGACCGCCAATCCGGCACCAGGATTGCGCAGGCCCACCTCACGGATCAGCCGCGGCAGCACGGGAGTCAGCACCGAACCGATCCGGATCTGCGCTGCGGGGCGTTCCAGGCCGGCGCGGGCGGCGGTCAGCATCCGGTCGAATTGCGGCACCACCGCCGTGGCGTGTTCGAGCAGGAGCTCGCCGGTTTCGGTGAACAGCTTCCCGTCCGGTTCCGCGGCCAGCAGCGCGGCGCCGACCATCCGTTCCAGCCGCCGGATCCGCAGCGCGAGTTTGGCCGGGGTAGTCCCGAGCGCGGTCGCGGCGGCGGCCACGCTGCCCGCCTCGGCGACCGCGACCAGCAGCTTCAGCTGCCGCAGCTCGACGTCCGCGCCGGTGCGGATCAGCTGGTCCGGGCGGTCAGCCACGGCAGTTCCCCCGGAATCGCGCGCGGGCCGTCGAAGCCGCCCTTTTCGTCGTGATAGGCGTCGAGGATCAATCCGGCCAGCAGGACCGCCCGCCCGGCGACCGGACTGTCCTCGCGGTACAGCAGGAAGTGCCTGGTCCGCGAGGACAGACCGGGGACCGGCCGGTGCACCACCCCCGGGGCGAGCGGGCGCGAAGCCTGGACGAGCGTGACGTCGCCCTGGTAGCGGACGATCTCGTCGCGCGGGCCGGAGACCGGCACGTAGTGGGCGATCACCGGGGCGAATCCGTACGGACCGCACACCCGGGCCAGGAACTCGCGGCAGCGGTCCGGCCCGGTCGAGGAGATCCACCGCTCGTGCTCCAGGTCGGCCAGGTCCACCTCGCGGCGGGCGGCGAGCGGATGCCAGTCCGGGAGCATCATCAGCAGCGGGTCCTCGGCGAGGTCGATCCGGCCGGTGTTCGGGGGAAGCGGCACCTCGCACTGTTCGGACAGCACGGCGACGTCGAGTTCGCCGCGGCCGAACCAGCCGAGCATCTCCGCGGTCGACTCGGCGGTCCGGATCTCCGCCCGGTCGCCGAGCCCGGTCGTCTCCAGCGCGCGGAGCAACGGGCCGGACAGCACCGTTTCCGACCAGCCGACCCGCAACGCGCTGTCGCGCTGGGCTCGCTGCTGCGCGAGAGCGGGCCCGATCCGGGCGGTGCGCGCGAGGATCCCGTCCGCGTAGTCGAGGATCAGCTGCCCGAACGGCGTGGGCCGCACCCCCGCGCGGGCGCGTTCGAACAGCGCCCGGCCGAGCAGTTCCTCGATCCTGCGCAGTTCGCGGCTGAGGGCGGGCTGCGGCAGCACCAGTTCGGTGGCCGCGCGGTTGAGGCTGCCCGCTTTGGCGATCGCCTGGAGGTGGCGCAAATGCTTGAGTTCCAACTCCACGAAAGTCCACGATATGACTCCCGCCGCGGCGAGTGCACCGGCGAAAGTGTGGCAATCGCCCGACCAAAGTAGGAAATCCTCTTTCCGAACTGCCGCCGTCGCCGTCCCGCGACGGCATAACCGGCAGGCATTACCCGCGCCGCCCGGATCCCGGCACAGTGAGCGCACCAGTCCCGCCCCGCCGGGAGAAAACGCGGAATCGAGACGAGAAAAGGTGGAGGTTTCCCATGTTCGACGCGACTCCGCTGTCTTCCGGCTGCGCCCGCCTGTATCCGGACGTCCGGCACGCCTGTGTCGGGGTGAGCCCGTTCAACGGCTATTTCACCGCGGAACGGCTGGCCCGGCTCGCCGCGTGGACCGCGGAGCACTTCGCCGAGTTCTGCTTTTTCGTCCCGGACGAGGTCACCGCCTACACGCTCGAAGCGCTCGGATACCCGCCGGCCAGGGCGAAACAGAAGGCGCACCGGCAGTCCTGCCACGTGCACAACAAGATCGCCGCCGCGTTGCGCGCGCTGGACGTGCCCGACCCGGAGAGCCGGATCCTCGGCATGGCCCGGCTGCGCGAACTCCCCGCCTATCGGCGGCTGCTGGCCTCGGCGGAAAACCGCTTCGAAACCGACGACGCATTCCGCTCCGCCTGCTACGGCGCTTCCACCTGGGTGCTGCAGGGCCGGACCGGAAACGTGCCGGACGAGCGGGCGCTGCGGCTCGCGGTGCGCTACTTCCTCGCCGAACTCCCGTTGTTCGCCGGTTCCGGGCTGATCACCGGAAATCCGCGGTCGATGTTCGTCTACCACCAGCGGGTGCCGTTTCTCGAGAAGTTCTTCGACCGGGAATTCGCGTTCCGGCCCGAGGCGGGGCAGGGTTTCCTGGTCGTCGCCGAAGCCGCACTGGAAGCAACGGGCCGATGAGCGAGCGCCACGACGACTATTCGCTGACCCGCGTCCCGGACGGCGCCCGCCGGTCCTGGCCGTCGGTCGCGGTGCAGCGGTTCGGGCAGGTGTCTTCGTTCCAGCAGTTCATCGTCGGCGCGCTGCTGGGCTACGGGATGACGTTCTGGAACGCGGTGCTGGCCATCACGATCGGTTCGGTGCTGCTGGAGGTCATCACCGTGCTGCTCGGCATCGCCGGGGTGCGCGAGGGACTGTCCACCTCGGTGCTGGCGCGCTGGGCCGGGTTCGGCCGGAAGGGCTCCGCGCTGGTCGGCCTGCTGGTCGCGATCAGCCTCGCGGGCTGGTTCGGCGTGCAGAACGGGGTGTTCGCGCACGGGATGCGCGCGCTCGGCGGCGCGCTGCCGGAATGGGGCTGGGCGCTGGTCGGCGGAGCGGCGATCACCGTGATCACCGTCTACGGCTTCCGCCTGATGGCCTGGACCGCCTACCTCACCGTGCCCGCTTTCCTTGTGCTGGCCGGGTATTCGGTGCTGGACGCGCTGCACACGCACTCGCTGTCGGCGTTGATCTCCGCTCCCCCGCCGGGGCCGCCGCTGTCGCTCGGCGCGGCGACCACGCTGGTGTCCGGGGCGTTCATCCTCGGCGCGCTGATGACCCCGGACATGACGCGGTTCAACCGCACCCGCGGCGACGTGGTCAAGCAGACCGTGCTCAGCGTGACGCTCGGCGAGTACCTCATCGGGCTGATCGGCGTGCTGCTCGCGCACGCCGCCGCGACCTCGGACGTCGTCGGCATCGTCACCACCTCCTCGGGGCTGCTCGGCACCCTGGTGCTGGCCACCGCGATCCTCAAGATCAACGACTGGAACCTGTACTCCTCCTCACTCGGCCTGGTCAACGTCGTGGACGTGCTGTTCGACCGGAAAGTCAGCCGCGTGCACGTGGTCCTGGTGCTCGGGGTGTTCGGCACCGCGGCGTCCGCGCTCGGGATCGCCGACAATTTCGCCGGGTTCCTGACCACGGTCGGCGTGCTCGCCCCGCCGGTCGCCGGGGTGCTCATCGCGGAGTACTTCGTGCTTCGCCGATGCCGTCCCGCTTTCGCCGCCCTGCGCCGCGGACAGGCGGTGGCCGGTCGCGACTGGGAACCGGCCGCGCTCATCAGCTGGACGCTCGGGACCGCTTTCGCGCTCGTCTTCGACTTCGGGATTCCCACGATCAACTCGGTGGTCGTGGCGTTCGTCTGTCACCTCGCGACGGGCCTGCTGGCCCGCCGCCGGAACCCGGGAGGAACCGGCATGCTTCCGCTGATCGGCCGCGAAGAGCTGAAAACCGCGATGGACGAGGGCACGGTGATCGTCGTCGACACCATGCCGCCCGATTACTACGCCCGCGAACACCTTCCCGGCGCCCGCAACATCCCCGGCTTCCCCTACGAGCAGGCCGCGCGGTTCACCGACGACCACGCGCCGCGGGTGGTCCCGGACAAGACCGCGGCGATCGTCGTCTACTGCGCCAACACCCCTTGCCGCAACAGCGAATTCGTCGGCGCCCGGCTGCTCGAACTCGGGTACGCCGACGTCCGCAAGTACCGCGAAGGAATCGAAGACTGGGTCGAAGCCGGCCATCCCACCGAAACCGGCCCCGCCCCCGAAGCCCCGGCGCGCCCGGCGCCGGTGCCGGTCAACCACCCCGAATAGAGGAGAGAACATGGGAACCAGAATCCGGATGTTCGCGGCCGTCACGGCGATCGCGGCGGGAGTCCTCGGCGGAGCCGCGGCGACTCCGGCTAGCGCCGCCCCGGCGTCCTACGTTTCGCTGGCCCCGCAGGACGAGACCGTCATCGACGTCACCTCGGCCAACTACGACCAGGTGATGGAGATGTCCAAGACCAAGCCGGTGGTGCTGGACTTCTACGCCAGCTGGTGCGGTCCCTGTCAGAAGATGGCTCCCTACCTCGAGAAATACCACGCCGCCGACAACGGAAAGTGGATCTGGGCGAAGGTGGACCTGAGCGAGCAGGGCCAGAACAAGGACATCGCCGACAAGTACGGCATCGAGTACATCCCGACGCTGATCGACGTCTCCAGCGGTCAGGAGAAGGGCAGCCGGGTGGTCGGATTCGACGAGGGCAGCGGCCCGGACGACCTGCGCACCTGGCTGAACGGTCTCTGACATCGCCGGCCGCCGCCGGGACTCCCCGAGGTCCCGGCGGCGGCCCCTCGAAGGGATAACCATGAAACGCACCCCGAAAGCCGTCGTGCTGGCGGCGCTTCTCTGTGTCGCGGCCGGCGCGGTGGCACCCGCCGCGGTCGCGGAAGACACCGCCGTGTACATCGTGCGGCTCAAGCCGATGGACAAAGACAAGGACAAGGTCACCGCCGCCGCGAACGCGCTGATCGCCAAGTACGGCGGCACGCTGCGCCGGGTCTACTACTCGGTCTCGCAGGCGTTTTCCCTTTCGCTGACCCGGGAACAGCACGACAAGTACCTGACCGACGCCGCGGTCACCACGGTCGGGGCCAACCAGGTCTACACCGCGGCCGGCACCCAAGACGACCCGCCTTCGTGGGGACAGGACCGGATCGACCAGGCGGACCTCCCGCTCGACGGCAGCTACACCTACCCGAATACCGCGGCCAATGTGCACGTTTATGTGCTCGACACCGGGGTGCGCACCAGCCACCACGACTTCGACGGCCGCGCGCACGCCGCGTACGACGCGGTCGATCCCGACAACGACCAGAGCGGCTCCGACTGCAACGGCCACGGCACCCAGGTCGCGGCCGCCATCGCGGGCCGCAACTACGGCGTCGCGAAAGAGGCTTCGGTCGAGTCGGTGCGCACTCTCGGCTGCGACGGCACGGGCACGTCCGAGGAGATTCTGTCCGCTTTGGACTGGGTGAACCTCAACGCGCAACGCCCGGCCCTGCTGAACCTCAGCTTCGCCGGTCCCAGCGGCACGGTCCTCGACATCCAGCTCTACAAGATGACCCAGAACGGTCTCGCTTACACGGTCGCCGCGGGCAACGGCTCCGGCGGCACCGGGGTGAATGCCTGCGACATCACGCCTGCCCGGCAGACCACCGGGATCACCGTGGGCGCCACCGATCAGGCCGACCACCGGGTGCCGTCGTCGAATTTCGGCAGCTGTGTGGATCTTTACGCGCCAGGAAAGGACATTCCGACGGCGGACAGCACCGACGACTGCGCGTCCAGCGTGGTTTCCGGGACGTCGATCGCGTCGGCGGAAGCAGCCGGGGTGGCCGCGATGTTCCTCTCCGCGCATCCGGACGCCACGCCGGATCAGGTGGTCAAGGGCATGACCGATGCGGCGACCAAGGACAAGGTCGTCGATCCTGGCGAGGGATCGCACAACCTGCTGCTGCACACCGCATAACCGGTCGCGGCCGGGCCACCCCGGGCCGGACGTTTTCGGCCCGGCCGCACCGCACTCCGCACCAGCACGACCAACGCGGTCGCCAAACCACCACGCGACGAACCACACAACCCGCGCGGCCGGGCCGCCACGACCCCGAGGACCCCGCCATGGACGTCACCGCACCGCCCGGCCGCACCGCGCTCCCCTTCCCCGCTCTGCTGGCGCTGGCCGCCTCAGTGTTCCTCGGCTGCCTGACCGAGATCGTCCCGGCCGGAATCCTGCTCCCGGCCGCGGCCGACCTCGGGGTGTCGCCAGCCGCCGCCGGACAGCTGGTGACGGTGTACGCGATCACCACCGCGCTCACCGCACTGCCGCTGACCGCGGCGTCGGCCCGGATGCCCCGCCGGAAACTCCTGCTCCTGCTGGTCGCCGGATTCGTGGCGACCAACCTGGCGATCGCGCTGTCCCCGTGGTTCGCGCTGGTGCTCGCGGCGCGGGTGGCTTCCGGGGCGCTCACCGGGATTCTGTGGTCCCTCGTGGCGAACTACGCCATGCGCCTCGTGCCCGCGGAGCGGTCCGGCCGCGCGCTCGCCGTCGCGATGGCGGGCACCCCGGTCGGTTTCGCGCTCGGCGTCCCGGCTGGCGCCGCCCTCGGCGAACTCGTCGGCTGGCGCTGGGTGTTCGCCGGAATGGCCCTCGTCGCGGCGCCACTGCTGTGGTGGATCGTGGCGGTGGTTCCGCCGCTGCCCGGCGAAGAACCAGGTGCCCGGACGAGTCTTCGTGCGGTGCTGCGCACGCCGGGCCTCCGCCCGCTGCTGCTTCTGGTGATCGCTTTTTCCTTGGCGCACAACATGTTCTATACCTATCTCGGGCCGTTCTACGCCGGTCGCGGGCATCTCGCGCTGTTGAGCGCCGGGCTGCTGCTGTTCGGCGCCGCCACGGTGGCCGGGCTGTGGCTGGTCGGACTCGCCCTCGACCGCTATCCCCGCGCCGTGCTCACGTGCTGCGCCGCCGTTACCGCGGCCTGTTTAGGGATACTGGTCCTCGGCGGCCGCGACCCGGTGCTGCTGCTGGCCGCGTGTGCGTTGTGGGGCTTGGCTTTCGGCGGCGCGCCGACGTCGTTCCAAGCAGTCACCGCGGTCCTGGCCGGACGCCGTGCCGACATCGCTCAGTCGCTGACCATCGCCAGTTGGAACGGCGCCGTCGCCGGCGGTGCGCTGATCGGCGGCGTCCTGCTCGGCACCGCGCCCGGCGCACTGCCTTGGACAGCCATCGCACTGATGATCGTGCCGGTTTGCCTTTCCCGTTTTGTTCTCCAGCAACGGTGAACGCCGGTCAGCTTTCAGCGCCCTTCCCTGGATTCGGCGGGCACCGGGCTGGTCGCGGCGGCCTGGCAGGCACCAAAGCCCTCGGCCCGCAGCAGAATATGTCCATTGTGGACACGGATCGCGGTCTCGGTCGCGTCGCTGACCGCCGAAACCCCTGCGGCGGAAGCCACCGCGCCGGTCTCGTCCACGATCACGCGCACGTTCGGCCACGCCGATTCCGGACACGAGCGCTTCAGCAATCCGCGCAGATCCGCCAGCACTAAATTGGTCAACGGCACCAGCTCCCCCGGCTGACCCGTCACCACCACGAGCGTGACCTCGCCGGCCGCGCGCAGGGCTTCCTCCACTGCGGACAGCCGATGCAGCCCGATCACCGCGACCACGCCGTCGCCGTCGATGCGGACCGGCCGCTCTCGCAGGGCGTCGAAAACCTCTGGCGGAGACCAGATTTCCCCGTCCGCCCGCGCTTGCGGCACGATCGGCGGCTCCGGCCAGGCATCGCTCAGTTCCAGCGCGGGCAACGCTTCACAGGCGCGCACGACGTTGAACGGCTCGCCGAACCCGGGTGCCGCGGCCGCGAGCTGACTCGCGCCGTGCAGCATCGTCAGCGCCGCTTCCGCCACCCGCACCAGCCGTCCGGACGACGGAGAAAGCCGTTCCAACGCCATGCCGAGCACAATCGCGTCGAACCGCAGCAACTGCGCGTACGGCCGGTGGGTGAGTTCGTCGGCGAGGATTTCCGGCAGCAGGTCGACGCCGAGACGCGCGTCCGCATCGGTGGCCAGCGGCAGCCGGGCGACCCACGCGCGGGCGAACGCACCGAGCGCTTCGGCGGGCGTGAGGCCCGGGTCCGGATCGGGCGCCTCGGCGGCGAACCGCTCCGCCTCGGCCGCGAGCACAGCGAAGTAGAGCGCGCGTTTGCCGGGGAAGTTGGAGTAGACCGCGCCGCGGGTCAACTCGGCGCGCTCGGCGATCACGTCGATCTTGGCGTCGCGGAACCCGCGCTCGGTGAACTCGTCGCGAGCGGCGGCCAGCACCTTCGCCCGGTTGCGCTCCTGCGCCTGCGCCCTGGTCAGCCGCGCCATCGTGAGTCCTCCCGGTCCGCTTCCTTGCCAAGATACCGTCACCATTCATATGATGAGATCATCTGAATTGCCCATCTGGAGGTTGCTTGTGTCTGCCTTGGCCCCCGTTCCCGAACTCGACCTGACCGATCCGGCCGTCACGAGCGACCCGTTCACGACCTACGGCGCCGCCCGTGAGCAGGGCCCGCTCGCCAAGCTGACCGGCCCCGGCATGCCGCCGATGTGGGTCCTGACGCGCCATGCCGAAGCCCGCGCGATGCTGACTGACCAGCGGTTCGCCTTGAGCGAGGCCAGCTACCAGCGGCCGGAGGTGCCCGAACACTGCCGTCCTTACCTGCGAACCATGCAGGAAATGGAAGGAGCCGAGCACGCCCGCCTGCGCCGTCTCGCCACGCCCGCCTTCGCCGCCCGCCGCGCGCTGGATTTCCGGCCGGAGATCGAGAAAATCGTCGCCCGGTACCTGGACGCACTGCCCGCGGAAGGCCCAGTCGACCTGTTGGCCGAGTTCGCCCAGCCGCTGCCGATGGAGGTCATCTGCGCGCTCGTCGGCGTGCCGGAACCCGAACGGCCGCGCTGGCACGAGTACGGCGCGGCGGTCGTCCAGGTGTCCGGCGACGAGTTCGCCACCGCCGTGCCCGGGATCATCGACAGCTCGCGGACGCTGGTCGCGCATCCGGACAGCGCGATGCTGGCGCATCTGACGAATGCGGGCCTGACGGAAACGGAAGCCGTCGCGCTCGTCTGGCAGCTCGTTCTGGCCGGGCAGACGCCGGCGAATTTCATCGCCAATTCCGTGGAAACCCTGCTGGCGCACCGGGATCAGCTCGAACTGCTGCGCACGGAACCGGAACTGTGGCCGGGCGCGGTCGAGGAATTGATGCGCTGGTGCGGTTCGCAGCTGCTGACGATTCCCCGGCGGGCCACCGAGGATCTGGAATTGCACGGCGTGCGGATCCGCGAGGGCGAGCCGGTGACCGCGTCGATCGCGGCGGCGAACCGGGACCCGCGCGTCTTCGCCGATCCGGACCGCTTCGACGTCCGCCGCTCGGCCGGCGCGCATCTCGGTTTCGCGCACGGGCCGCATTTCTGCCTCGGCGCGTCGTTCGCGCGGGTGCAGGCGGAGGTGGCGCTGACCGCGTTGCTGGACCGGTTCGCCGGATTGCGTGTCCTCGAGGCGAAGCGGGTACCCGACCCCGGAACGTGGCGGCTGGCCGGATTGACGGTGGATTGGTAACGCCCTCGATCGGGTGAGGTCCCGGCGACGGCGCGCCGGTCCGGCTACCGTTTCGCCAGGTCAGCACGACACCCCGGGAGGCAATCCATGTCCACGCCCATTCCGCCCGTCCTCGGCTTCGCGGTGCTCGACCCGCGCCGCGCGTGGCCGCTCGTGCTCACGCGCGGGATCCTGGGCATCCTGTTCGGCGTGCTGGCGCTGGTGTGGCCGGGGATCACCGTGCTGGCGCTGGCTTTCCTCTTCGGGATCTACGTGCTGATCGACGCTGTCGGCGCGATCATGCAGGCGTTCCGGCCGGGCGACGGCGGGCACCGGATCGCGTACGCGCTGCTCGGCGTGCTGGGCCTGGTCGCCGGGATCATGACGCTCGTGTGGCCCGGGGTGACCGTGCTGGTGCTGGCGACGCTCGTCGGGGCGTGGGCGGTGGTCACCGGGATCATGGAAATCGTCGCCGCGATCCGGCTGCGCAAGCAGATCACCGGCGAGGCGTTTCTCATCGTGGCGGGCGCGCTTTCGGTGATCGCCGGGGTGCTCGTGCTGTTCCACCCGATCGCCGGAGCGTTCGGCGTCGCGCTGCTGATCGGGATTTACGCGGTCATTTACGGGGTAACCCTCGCGGTCCTGTCGTTCCGGCTGCGCAAGCTGGCGAAATCCGCCGACCCGGCGGAACAGCCTCAGTAGCGCGACAATCGACAGCGACCGCTTTTGCGAGGGAAGGACCGCCCGATGGTTCAGCAGTACCCCGGCAGTTACGGGGAGGACACCCGGCCAGGCATCGACGCGGCGAGGCTGTGGGCGGGCGGTGTGGCCACCGCGGTAGTCGCGGCGCTCGTGGCGGTGGTGGGCCTGCTGATCGCGCGAGGGATCTTCGACGTGCCCGTCCTAGCTCCTAAAGGCGACGGCCTGTGGGGCAAGGCGAGCACGCCGACGTACGCGATCTCCGCCGCCGCTGTCGCGCTGCTGGCGACGGGGCTGATGCACCTGCTGAGCGTGGCGACGCCCGCGCCGGGGCAGTTCTTCGGGTGGATCATGGTGCTGGTCACGGCCATCGCGGTGGTCCTGCCGCTCACGCTGACGGTGGGCATGGAGGCGAAGATCGCCACCGCGGCGATCAACCTGGTGATCGGGCTGGTGATCGCCTCGCTGGTGAGCAGCATGGCGGCCAGTGCGCGGACGTTGCATCGGCGGAAGCGCAGCAGCCGGGCGGAGCAGCAGCCGCCGCCTCCCCCGCCGACGCGGCAGTGGCCGGAGGGGCCGACTACGTATTACGACCGCTGACCTAACGCCTCCGAGCCGTTTCAGCTATCGCGTCCAGCACCCGGACGGCCACATCCGGATCCGATAACTCCGGCAACGGCCGATCCACCGGCGCGAGCGTCGTCAACGCGTGCGCGCACGCCCGGTGCACGTCCAACTGGTCCATCGGGTCAGACCCGGCCAGCCCCCGCCGCAGGGCCGCGAACAGGCCCGGCAGCGGCAGCAGCCTCGCGCTCCGATCCGGCGGCACCAGCGCGGAACCCCCGAACTCCCCCACCGCATCGACCACCACCGTCGCGTTTCGGGCGACTTCCGGCAGCGGGAAGCCGGCCGCGTCGTCGCGTCGCCAGGCCACCACCTCGCCCACCCCGGACGCCGCCAGCAGCGGTACCAGCAACGGCATCGTGTCCGACCCGGCTACCACCACTTTCGCGTCGAACGGCGCGACGTGCAGCCGTCGCGTCCGGATCAGCACCGCCGCGGTCAGCACGATCCCGGCCGTTTCTTCCTCGGTGATCACCGGTACAATCGCGGCGAGTTCTCGTTGCGCCGCACGGGCTTTCGCCGGTTCAGCCCCGGTCAGGTACACCGCCGCGACCTCGCCCGGCAGCGACCGCAGGGCGGCCGCCAGCTCCGCCGCGTCGCGCGACCGCACCGTGAACGCCGACGTCGGCACGCCGGTGTGCTCGCGGATCGCCCGCGCGTCCTCCCGCAGCCGCGACACTCCGGCCGACTCGCCGTCGCCGACTATCGCCAGCTCGGAGTGCGCCCAGCTCATCGGCCTGACTCGCCGAGGTCGACGTCGTTCTGCCGCGCGATTTCCCGCAGTTCGGCCAATCGCTCGCGGTGGCCTTCCGCCTCGTCCTCGCCGGCATGCTCCAGCGCCTGCTGCGCCGCCGCGATGCCCCGCTTCAGTTCCCGCACGAATTCGCTCGTCACATCGCCTCCGGTCGGATATCGCAGTCTCAGCTCTCCGGGGAACGCGGCCCGCCCGCGTGCGCGGCGCGCAGGTCGTCGAGCAGTTCGACCTGGCCAGACAGCACGCCGGTCAAGATCTCGCGCGCGACCGCCAGCAGCTCCGCGACCTGCGGGCTGATCAGCGAGTAGTAGACGCTCGACCCTTCCTTGCGCGTCGTGACCAGCCCCATCCGCCGCAGCACCGCGAGCTGCTGCGACAGGTTCGCCGGCTCGATCCCGACCTCCGGCAGCATCTCCGCGACGGCGTGCTCGCGCTGCGCCAGCAGCTCCAGCACCCGGATCCGCGCCGGATGGCCGAGCGTCTTGAAGAACTCGGCTTTCAGCTGGTACAGCGGTCTGCTCACGATGCCGCCTCCGGGTCTCGCCCTCCGCGCCTGACTGGTTCAGCAATTGCAAATATTAGCAATTGCTGAACCAGCTAGGCGACAGGCCTCCTCAACGCTCCGCAGGCCCGAACTCGCCCGCGTGATCGGCCACCCACTGAGCGAACGTCCGCGCCGGAACCCCGGTGACCTCCTCCACCGTCGTCGTCGGCCGGTCAGGTGCGCGGTCGGCCAAGCGGGCGAAGGCGTCGAGCATGGCGTCCGCGTACTCCGCCGGGATCCGCTCGAGGAGGAGTTCGCGCGCGACCTCCCGGGACACCTCTTCCCAGCGGGTCTCCCGGCCGATCACCTCCCCGATCACCCGGACCTGCTCGACCTGCGTCAGCGCGGCCGCGCCGGTGAGGTCGTACTTCGCGCCGACGTGCCCGTCAGAAGTCAGCGCGGCCACCGCGACCGCCGCCATGTCGGCCTCGTGGATGAGCGTCGAAGACACCGAGCCGTATGCCCCGCGCACGACGCCGTCCTCGCGAATCTGCGCCGCCCAGCCGAGCGTGTTGGTCGCGAAGCCGTGGGGTTGAAGGAACGTCCACTCCAGACTCGTACGCTCGATCGCCTTCTCCACCGCGCGATGGACCCGGCTGATCGCGTCGTCCGAGTCAGTGCGCGCGGCGGCCGACGACAACAGCACCAACCGACGAGCACTCTCGGCGATCGTGTCCGCGATTCCCTGAGCCGGCTCGCCGGAAATCAAGGGCCACATCAAAAATACCGAGTCCACGCCCCGCAACGCGGTGCGCAGACTGTCCACATCAGACAGATCACCGGGCACGACCTCAACGCCGCTGGGCAGCTCGGCCTGTTCGGGCCGCCGAGCCAGCGCGCGTACCGGAAGGCCGCGTTCGGTCAACTGGACAACCACCTGACGGCCGACGTTGCCGGTCGCGCCGATCACCAGAATCTTGGTCACGGGAGTACCTCCTTGTGTCGCAGTGAGGCTCACCGTAGGTTTTGGGCTATCCTTTTGTAAGTACGAACCGCGAGGTAAGCTCCCGACATGGGAGTAGGCACCGAGGCAGGACGCCGCGCCGCCGCGGACCCGGGTGACGCATTCGACAGCGACTGCCCCGGCCGCGGGGTGCTCAACCACGTGTGCAGCCGCTGGGGCACGCTGATCCTGCTCTCGCTGCGCGAACGACCGGCGCGCTTCTACGAACTGCGCGACACGATCGGCGGAATCAGCGAGAAGATGCTCTCGCAGAACCTGCGCACCCTGACCCGTGATGGCTTGATCCACCGCGAGGTGGAGCCCGCGACGCCGCCCAAGGTGACGTACTCGCTCACCGAGCTTGGGCAGGAGTTGGCGACGCCGTTGCAGGGGCTGTTGGATTGGGTCGGTGCGCGGACGATGGATGTGGTGCGGGCGCAGCGGCGGCATGATCGGCAGCACAAGCCTGCGTCCTGAGCGTTAAGCGCGATTGATCCGGGCAAACGCATCCTGACAGTTCTTGCCAAATCTCGGCCGGCATGGGGCGTCAGAGCCCGAATGCGCCGCCTTCGACGAGGATCAGCAGGCCGATTCCGATCAGAACGACGGGGAGCAGGATGCGTCCCCAGCGTTCCAGGGCGCGGGCGACGACCGGGTGGCTGGCGATCAATCGCCCGAGCAGGCACCAGACCGCGGCCAGGGCGAGGAACACGACGGCGAACACGACCAGGCTGCCCGCTCCGGCGGTGGCGAAAACAGGCACGTACACGCCGATGTTGTCGCCGCCGTTGGCAAAGGTCACTGCGGCGACCGCGAAGACGCCCGGACCGCCGGCCGTAGCGGACTCCTCGGGCTCGGGCGAGTTGCGGTGCTCGCGCCAGACTCGCCATGCCGCGCGCAAGCCGAGCGCCAAGGGCAGCAGGCCCAGGTAGGGAATCGCGGCGGCGGGCAGCAGTCCGGTTCCGAGCGCGCCGAGGACCGATGCGGCCAGGATGGCGGCGAATCCGAGGTATTGGCCGGCCACGACCCGTGCTGTGCCGCCTCGGCTCCCTGCGGCCTGTCCGAAGAACAGGGCCAGGACAACGATGTCGTCCACGTTGGTGACCGCGAACATCCCTGCGGCCTGGCCGACCAGCCCTAGGTTCACCCCGGTCCCTCCCGCCGACGCTGGGAGCGAACCTACCGGGCCGGCTGGCAGCCGAGGCCCTGAACTTCCGACGCGGTGTTCGGACGGCCCGACACCGATCACGGCATGTCAGAACCGTCCGAACTACCGGGTCAAGAACCTCAGCCCTTCAAAAGCTGCCGAGCCATCACCAGTCGCTGGATCTGGTTCGTGCCTTCGTAAATCTGCGTGATCTTCGCGTCCCGCATCATCCGCTCCAGCGGGAAGTCCCGCGTGTACCCGTAACCGCCGAGCAGTTGGACCGCGTCCGTCGTCACGCTCATCGCCACATCCGAGGCGTGGCACTTGGCCGCCGCGCCGAAGAACGACAGGTCCGCGTCACCTCGCTCGGACTTCGCCGCCGCGGTGTACACCATCTGGCGCGCCGTCTCCACTGCCATCGCCATGTCCGCCAGCATGAACTGGATTCCCTGGAAATCCGCGATGTGCTTGCCGAACTGCTTGCGCTCCTTCACGTAACCAAGCGCGTGGTCCAGCGCGCCCTGCGCGATGCCGACGGCCTGCGCGGCGATCGTCACGCGGGTGTGGTCGAGCGTCCGCAGGGCGATCTTCAGGCCCTCTCCCGGCTCGCCGACCATCCGGTCGCCGGGGATGCGCACCTGGTCGAACAGCAGCTCACGCGTCGGCGAGCCCTTCACACCCAGTTTCTTTTCCTTGGCGCCGAAGGAAAAACCGGCGTCGGACTTTTCCACCACGAAGGCGCTCACGTTGGCGCCGCGGCGGCCGTCCGGGTCGGTGACCGCCAGGACCGTGTAGTACTCCGACACACCGGCGTTGGTGATCCACGACTTCTGTCCATTGAGGATCCAGTCGTCGCCGGAAGGGGTGGCGCGGCACCGCATCGATGCGGTGTCCGAGCCCGCGTCGCGTTCGGACAGTCCATACGAGAATCCGGCTTCGCCCGAAGCCAGCGGCGGCAGGTACTTCGCCTTGACGTCCTCGTTCGCGGCCAGGATCAACGGCAGGCTGCCGAGTTTGTTCACCGCGGGAATGAGCGAGGAGGACGCGCACACTCGCGCTACTTCCTCGATCACAATGCAGGTGGCCAACGCGTCGGCACCGGCGCCGCCGTACTGCTCGGGTACGTGCGGGGCGTGGAAGTCCGACGCGACCAGTGCGTCGTAGGACGCCTTGGGGAATTCTTCGCGCTCGTCGGCCTCCGCGGCGTGCAGGGCGATCTGCTCCTCGGCGACCGCGCGGACGGCCTCGCGGATCGCTTCGTGGTCTTCGTTGATCTTGAACAGGTCGAAACTCATCGGGATCTCCTCGCCGGAACTCAGTAGGTGTAGAAGCCGCGGCCGGTTTTGCGGCCCAGCAGGCCGGCGTCGACCATCCGGGCCAGCAGCGGCGGCGGCGCGTACAGCGGCTCCTTGAACTCCTCGTACAGCGATTCCGCGACCGCCTTCGTGGTGTCGAGCCCGATCAGGTCCGCCAGCGCGAGCGGGCCCTGCGGGTGCGCAGCGCCGCGCACGAGGCCCTCGTCGATCGCTTCCTTCGTCGCGAAGCCCGATTCCAGCATGCGCACGGCGGCGAGGATGAACGGGATCAGCAGCGCGTTCACCACGAACCCGGCGCGGTCCTGGCACAGGATCGCGTGCTTGCCCAGCGTCTCCTCGGCGAATTTCCGCGCGCGGGCGGTGGTCTCGTCGCCGGTGAGCAGGCTCGGGACCAGTTCGACCAGCGGCAGCACCGGGACCGGGTTGAAGAAGTGGATGCCGAGCACCTGCGCCGGGCGCGCGGTCGCGGTGCCGAGCTTCATGATCGGGATCGAGGACGTGTTGGAGGCCAGCACCGCGTCCGGCGCGGCGACGATCTTGTCCAGCTTCCCGAACAGCTCCGCCTTGACCGCCTCGTTCTCCACGATCGCCTCGACGACGAGCGTGCGGTCGGCCAGGTCGTCGAGGTCCTCGGTGATCCGGATCCGCTCCAGCACGCCGGCCGCGGACGCGATCTTCCCCTTGCGCTCGGCCCGGCCCAGCGAGGCCTCGAGCCGCGCCCGGCCCGCGTCGGCGGCCGCCCGGGTCGACTCGACCGCCACGACGTCCAGCCCGGCCCGGGCGCACACCTCGGCGATCCCCGCCCCCATCTGGCCGCAGCCGACCACGCCGACGAGCTCCACGTGCCTCACCCATCCCTCCGGTACTTGGTTTCATGATGACGGTACTCAGTACCGACCGGTAGGCCAGAGCGGGGTGGTCCACCTCACCCTGCTCGCTCGGGCCAGGAGGCGATTAGGCTGGCCGCAGCGTGCGTGCGAAAGGTGGCCCGATGCCCGACAAACCGGCCAAGCAACGGCTGACCGAGGCCGCGTTCGCGCTGTTCGAGGAGCACGGCTACGACCAGACGACGGTCGACGACATCACTGACCGCGCGGGCGTCGGGCGCAGCACGTTCTTCCGGGCGTTCCGGTCCAAAGAGGACGTCATCTTCCCCGACCACGAGGTGCTGCTGAGCGCGATCGAGGCCCGGCTGGCCGGTTCCGACCCGCGCACCGCGACCGTCGCGGTCACCGAGGCCTCTCGGCTGGTGCTGCGGCATTACGTCGCCGAGGGCGATCTTGCGCTGGCGCGGTACCGGCTCACCCGCAGCGTTCCCGCGCTGCGCGCCCGGGAAATCGCCGGCACTCGGCAGTATCAACGGCTGTTCCAGGAATTCGTCCACCGCTGGATGGGCGGCGGCGAAGAAACCGCACTGCGCGCCGAACTCATGGCGGCGGCCGTGGTGACGGCGCACAACCACGTCCTCCGCCGCTGGCTGCGCGGGCAGACGACAGACCCGGAAGCCGCGTTCGACGCCGCGATGGCGGACACCGTCGCACTGTTCGGCAATACCGGCGAGACCGAGACGACAGTCGTCGCTTTCCGTACGGGCAAAGACCTTTCCGCGGTCCTGCCGGGGTTGCGCAAACTGCTCGGCGACGAGGGGACGCTCGGCTGAGCGGCTACCAGGCCTCGTCGAACCGCACTCCGCCCTCGTACCAGTCCTCGTCGCTCACCGGACGTTCCGGCTCCGCCGGTTGCTCGGGGTCGGCGGTGCGGTTGCGGAGGTAGTCGCCCTCGCCCGAAGCCGCGGAAGCGCCGCCCGCTGCTTGCCGAGGCGCGGGAGCCGCTGCCCGCGGCGCGGAAGGATTCCCTGACGCAGCAACGGGTTTCGACTGGACCGGCATAGCAGCCGGTTTCGGTTGGACCGGCACAGCAGGCGGTTTCGCTTCGGCGGGCGGAGCAGGCCGAGCAGGCCGCCGAGGAGCAGCGGCCGGAGCAGCGGGAGCCACGTCCGGCGTGAACCCGGCCCGCCACATCAGCCGGTCCATCACGTACCCGCGGGTGCCGAGCGGAGCCAGCAACGACGCCGTCTGGTGCGCCGATTGCCGCTGCGCTTCGGCGTACGTGTGCAGCACCAGCGCGGCCAACTCCTCCGGCGGCAAATTCCGCACTGCGCCGGAGAGTTTCAGTCCAGTGAGGACACCGTCGGTGTTCACCGTGGCCGTGACCGCGTTGTCGGCCGAGGACGCCTCGACCGACAACGCGGACAGTGCCTGGAGCAGTTCTTCCGGATCGGCCACGTCAGTCCATTGTGGACGGCGACAGCGGCTGCGACACCGAACCGTCCGGCGCGATGTCGACGTTCCGGTCCCGGACCTTCTTCTCGGTGTCCTTCGGGGTGTTGGAGGTCTCGAAGTTGGACGGGTCGAACGAATCGCCGGGGCTCACGTCGGCCGGCTTCGGGATGTCGGGCAGGCCGTCGGCCTTCTCGCGGATCTTGTCCGCGAGCCGTCCGGTCGACTGGTCCATTCCCGAGCGGATCTTCTCGACGTTGTCGAGGAAACTCTCGAAGATCTCCTTCGAGGACTCCCCTTCGACCCGCGCCGAGGCCTCCGCCACGACCTCGGACAGCCCCGCGCCCGCACCGGCCACCGCGGCCTGCGTGCCCGCGGCGGCGAGGCTCAGCCCGGCGCCCGCGGCCGCCGGGGTCGCGACCGCGGCGAGCATCCCGACCAGTGCCGCGGTGAAGGCCGTCGTCATGACCTTGGACAGCGAGATCTCGCCCTCCTTGGCCTTGTCCTTCTGGTATTTCTCCGCGGCGTCCTTGAGCGACTTGCCGAGCGTGTTGAGGTCGTCCCGCGCGCCCCACACGCTGTCCCGGCCCGCGACGACGCCGCTCTCCAGCACCGAGATCTCAGTGGCCATCTGGTCGTAGGTCTCCGACAGCCGGTCGAGATACGTCTTCACGTCCTCGGCCGCTTCGCCGCGCCACGAACCCATCAGTTCCTTCGCCCGGCGCAGCTCCGTCATCGAGCCGCGGCCGAGGTTCTGCCAGATGTGCTCGTAAGAATTGATCAGCGACTGCAGTCCGGCGCCGGTGTCTTTGAGGTCGGCCTCGGAGAACTCGCGGAAGATGCTCGTGACCTCGTCCTGATAGGACTCGTACAGGCCGTCCATCATCTGGAACAGCATGAACTCCGCGTAGCGCAACGCCAGCACGCCGTCGAGCGCGTCGTTCGCGCCTTGCCGCAGGTCCTCGCAGATGCCTTCGAGCAGCTGCTCGCGCGAGCGTTCGTCCGAACCGCCGCTCAGCCCGAAGTAGTTTTCCTGGTCACTCACGTCAGAGCCCCTCCCCTGCCGCGTTGCGCACGCCCATCCGCGCTTCCCCGTCGGCGCTCTCGTACAGGTCGGCCACGCGCGCGAGCGCGACGCTCGCCTGCTGCGTGGTGAAAGCGAGCTTCGCCAGCGCTTCCTCGACCTTCGAACGGTGGTACTCGTACGCCGCCGCGACCTGGCGCATGCCGAGCGAGCCGCCGAACGCCGTCGTCGGGCCGCCGCCGAACGGGTTGAACCCGCCGAAGATGCCCTGCGGTCCGGTCGCCTCGGGCATGTCCAGCCCGCGCACGCCGTCGCGCGCGGTTTCCGCCGCGTGCCCGGCGTCCTCGACGAACCCGCTCGCCTTGCGCAGATCCTTCACGTCGGTTTCGAAACCGATCATGGGTCCACCCCCAGTCGTATGAACCGTCACCCTACTGAGCGAACGGTATCCTTCCGACTCATCGGACATGACGCCGGTTCACGACATCGACGTGACCACCGCCACATTCCGGACGTACCGGCTATCCCTCGCGCGCGGGCGCGGACGCCGCTCGGCGCGGAAACCACGGCACGATGGGAGAAACGCGCCGCTGGTAGTCCGCGTACTCCGGATAGCGGCCGAGGGTGATGCTCTCGGTGAAGATCGTCGAGCCGATGAACAGCGCCGTCAGCAGGACCGCGCCGACGATCGTCCAGGTGACCGTGCCCGCCGCGGACACACCGAGCAGGAACACGAGCCACCACTGCGCTTGTTCGAAGAAGAAGTTGGGGTGGCGGGAAAAGCGGAACAGCCCGGTCTGCGCGAACCGCGGGTCGGGGGTGCGCCCGGCGGCCGTCTCGCGCTTCTTCCGCTGGTGGAAGTTCCACTGCTGCTGATCGGCGAGGGTTTCGCCGGCCAGGCAGGCAACGAACGCCACCGCCAGCACGATGTCGGCGACGCCCAGCGGCGTCTGATGATCAAGCGCGGTCCACGCGGGCAGAGTGATGAGCAGCAGGATCACGTTCTGGTACAGCGTGATGAAGAAGAGGTTGAACAGCTGGAACTGCCACGGAGCCATCCGGCCGCGCAGCACCGCCCAGCGGTAGTCCTCGCCGCCGCGTGCGTAGCCGCCCTTGCGTCCGTAGTTGAAGGTCAGCCGCGCGCCCCACAGGAACACGAGCGCGAACAGCAGGTTCAGCCTGGCGTCCGCGAACCCCGCGTGACCGGCGAAGATCCCGGCGTAGGCCACCGGGACGACCGACCAGATCCGGTCCACCCAGGAGTACTCCCTGGTGAGCACCGACAGCAGCCAGCAGCCGGCGCACACGCCCGCGAAAACCCAGAGGCACACCTGGAACGCGTTCATGACCGCGACTTTACTGCCGGAATCGCCCGCGCGACGCCGTTAGAATCCGCCGATGACGGCGAACCTGCCCCTGCGCGAACGCAAGATCGACCTCTTCTTCGCGGCGATCTTCTCGGTTTTCACGGTGACGTCGCTGATCAGCGACCTGCTGCCGACGATCGGCGTCGACTTCTCGCGGCCGACCGGCAACTTCTTCGTCGACTCCAACTACTGGTACGCCCACGACGCCGACCCGCTCTTCATGCACCCGCCGGACTGGATGCGGATCGTCACCGGGCTGTCCGCGTTCGTCTACCTGCCTTTCTACGTCGTGCTCGTCTGGTGTCTCGTCACCGGCCGCAACGGGATCCAGCTGTTCGCGGTGATCTACGCGACGATGATCGTCACCCTCACCGGGATCGTCGTGTTCGGCGTCGAGTTCTTCGGCGACCCGGCTACCCGTACTGGCAACCCGGGCAAGTTCCTCGCGTTCAACCTCCCTTACGTGCTGATCCCGTTGCTGTTGCTGGTGCGGATGCGTCGACCGCTGCCGTTCGCTCGGCGGTTTTGACCATTGTGGACAGACATTGGCGGGGGCTGGCGGGTCGCCGAAGAGCGCTTCCGGGGCACGGGCGTGACCGGCGGCGAAAGCACCATCGGGGCAGCCTGCCGCCGAGCCGGTTGAAGAACGACGCTGGCCCAGCGACCCGGCCGCGCTGGCCGTCGTTGGTCACGTCAGCGGCGACTGGCAGGAACATCGCCGCCATCGTGTCGACGTCCAGCAAGACGACCCACTGACCGCGCCCGCAGTCACCCCACCTCCGCCCCCGCCTTGCGCAGCACCCGTTGTCGCCGGCTCGTGTAAGCCGCGACCGAACCGCACAGCAAGGCCAGGATCGCGACTGCTGCCAATACGTCCGTCACTGACGTGACCAGGAACGAAAGCACCAGCGGACCAGCGAGCCCGACCGACCCGGCGATCCGCCGCGCTGGCCGTCGTCGGACACCTCAGCGGCAAACGGCAGGAACACCGCCGCCATCGTGTCGACGCTCATCAAGGCGACCACTGACAGCCCCCGCAGTCACCCCACCTCCGCCCCTGCCTTGCGCAGCACCCGTTGTCGCCGACTCGTGTAAGCCGCGACCGAACCGCACAGCAAGGCCAGGATCGCGACTGCTGCCAGCACGTCCGTCACTGACGTGACCAGGAACGAAAGCACCAGCGGACCGGCTAATCCGCCGAGCCGGTTGAAGAACGACACCGACCCGGCGACTCGGCCGCGCTGGCCGTCGTCGGCTACGTCGGCGGCGACGGGCAGGAACACCGCGGCCATCGTGTTGACGCCGAGCAAGGCGACCGTCAGCACGGCGCCCGACAGCCACGGCGCGGCGACTGCCCATCCGGACACCGCGAGTGCCAGCAACAGCACCGCGGTGCACACGGCCAATCGCACCGTCACGCCGGTCGGGCCGAAACGGCGGTAGCCCAGCACCAGCAGCCCCGCGCACAGCACCATCGCCACCGCGGATCCGGTGAGCAGGGCGTTCGCTGTGGTCAGCGACAACCCGCCGACGCGGGACAACGTCGGCACCCAGGTGGTCAGGCCGAACGTGGTCAGACCGATCGAGAAGGCGAACACCCATTGCAGCCGGGTCGTCAGCGTGTTCCGGGCCAGCCAGTTCGTCTCCGCCGCGGGTTGTGCGGGGGCCCCGCGCTGATCCGGGATGACCGCCGCGGCGGCGGCCAGCAGCAGACCGGTCGGCGCGCCGATGAGCCACAGCACCCGCCACCCGAACACCGGCTCCAGCCACAGCGCCGAACCGGACGCGACCAGGTAGCCGATCGCGGTCGCCACGATCGACAACCCGGTCACCACCGCTCCCCTGCCGCGTCCGGGGAACAGGTCGCTCAGCACCGTGATCAGCATCGGAGCCAGCCCGCCGACAGCGATGCCCATCAGGAAGCACATCACCGCGTTGCCGCCGAAATTGGGCATCGTCCCGCACATGCTGGTCGCGGTGAACCCGAGCGTGGCGAGCAGATAGCAGGCCCGCCTTCCGACGCGCTCGGCCAGCTGGCTGCACAGCAGAGCGCCCAATGCGGTGCCGGACAGCCCGCTCACCGCCAGCAGCGACGCGGTCGAGGCGTCGATGCCGTATTCCGCGCGCAGGCCGGGAATGACGAACCCGAGCGTCGACGTCTTGCTGATGTCGATGGTCAGCGCGGCGGTGGCGACCACCGCGATCGTCCGTCTTCCCCGGACTTTCGGCTGTGGCAGGGCGACGGGGGAAACACTGTGCCGCGTCCGGCCGAGGACCAGCGCGGCTCCGAGCGCGAGCAGCAATGCCGTTCCGGCCACGAACATCTCCGGCATGTCGGCCAGCGCCATGCCGTGCAGCCGCCGGTCGGCCATCGAACCCATCGAACCCATCGCGCCGGCCGGGTCCGTCCCGGGCATTTCGAAAGCGCGGAAAAAGCCCACCGCCGAAGCGACCACAACCACTGCCGCCGCCACTGCGAGCAATCCCCGCCAGCCCGTCCGAGCCGGCGCCGAAATCGTCGTCATGCCTCCAACTTCTCACCCGGGCGCCCGGTCCGGCATCTTCAGTCTTGCGCTTCAGTTTTCCTGGAGGACGGAAAGAATATTCCCCGCCGGATCCTTGAACCACGCGATCAGCGGACCGCCCAGCCGGAAGACGCCCTTCTCGTCGACTCCGTCGAACGGTTCGAACGAAACCCCTGCCGCGCCAAGGCCCGCGACCGCCTGGTCGATGTCGTCGACCGGGAAGTTGAGCACGGTGTACTCGGCCGGAACGTGCTTGTCGCCCTTCGGATAGACGAGCACTTCGCGCCCTTCCGCGAGACGCAGGCGCAGCATCCCCCAGTTTTCGGTGACCTCGATGCCGAGCGTCTCAGCGTAGAACTTCCGCGCGGCCGGGATGTCGTCCACGGAAAAACCGCTGAACGCTTTGCTGGTGTCGAACATTATTGCTCCTTGAGAATTGTCAGTGCCGCTTCGGACGGTAGGTCACCGAGAGGACCCCGTTTTCGAAGGTCCGGGAAGCGGCGAGTTCGAGATCGGCCCGATCGGACGGCGGCTCGAACAGCCGCGCGCCCGAGCCGAGCACGATCGGGTGGATCAGCAGATGCAGCTCGTCCAGCAGACCCGCCGGCAGCAGCGACCGCACCAGCCGGGGGCTGCCGGGGATGTGGATGTTCTTGCCCGGCTTGCTCTTAAGCGCGGTCAATTCGGCCGCCAGGTCGGCGCCGAGCAGCGTCGAGCCGCTCCAGTCCAGTTCGGCGAGCGTGCTCGACACGATGTACTTCGGGGTGTTGTTCATGAACGCGGCTACCGGCGACGAGTCGCCCAGCTCCGGCCACCTATGGGCGAAGTCCGCGTAGGTGTTCCGGCCGAGCAGGATGGCGTCCGACTCGGCGATGCTGGTGCGGATCACCTCGTCCGCCTCGTGGTTCAGCATCAGCCAGTCCGGCGGCGACTCCGTCACTCCGTCCAGCGAAACCGACAGCCCGGCCACGATCTTGCGCACGGCTATGCTCCTTCCTCAGCTGACATTCACCGGGGACGTCGGAGCCGGAATCCGGAAGGCGACACCGGCGGCGGAGAAATTTTCGAAGGCGGTGCGGTGCGGTACCTGATCATGATCCACAGCAATCCGCGGTTCCGGGCTCTCTGGGAGGAGCTGCCGGACGAGAAGAAGGCCGAGTTCGGCCGCAGCCATCTCGCGCTCAACCGGTCCCTCGAGGAGTCCGGCGAGCTGGTGCTCAGCGACGGGCTGGCCGATCCCGCCGAAGCCAAGTGCGTCACCGTGCGGGACGGCAAGGCGGTGGCGAGCGACGGACCGTTCGCCGAGGTCAAGGAGCATCTGGTCGGTTTCTACCTGGTCGAATGCGAGAGCATGGAACGGGCGCTGGAGCACGCGGCCCGGGTGCCGGACGCGCTGTACGGCAAGATCGAGGTACGACCGCTCCGCAACGTGAAAGAGCTGGATCTCTGACTCCCCCGCCCGGCTTCGAACAGCTCCTGCGCGACCTCGCGCCGCAGGTGCTCACCGCTGTCTGCCGCCGGTTCGGCGACTTCTCGCTTTGCGAGGACGCGGTGCAGGAAGCGCTGCTGTCCGCCGCGCTGAAGTGGCCGGAGCAGGGCCTGCCGGACAACCCCAAGAGCTGGCTGATCACCGCCGCCGCGCGCAGGCGTATCGACATCGAACGCAGCGAGACAGCCCGTCGGCAGCGCGAGCACACGGCCGCCGGACTGGCGGTGCCGCAACCGGAACTGGCACCGGCCGACGACGACACGCTGACCCTGTTGATGCTGTGCTGTCGCCCCGAACTCGGCAAAGCGTCCCAGCTCGCGTTGACGCTGCGAGCGGTCGGCGGCCTCACCACGGCGGAAATCGGCCGGGCGTTGCTGGTGCCGGAGAAAACCGTGAGCCAGCGGATCAACCGGGCGAAGAAACGGCTCAGCGGCGCGCGATTCCGGATGCCGCCGCCGGAAGAACGGGCCGAGCGGATGGCCGCGGTGCTGCAGGTGCTGTACCTGGTCTTCACCGAGGGGCACACCGCCAGCTCCGGGACCGCGGTCAACCGGGTCGAACTCACCGCCGAGGCCATCCGGCTCACCCGGCAGCTGCACGCACAAGTCCCCGACGACGGCGAGGTCGCCGGGCTGCTGGCGCTCATGCTGCTCAGCGACGCCCGGCGGCCCGCGCGGACCCGGCCCGACGGCACCGCCGTTCCGCTGGCCGAACAGGACCGCACCCGCTGGGACGCCGCGGCGATTGCCGAAGGGCTCGGCCTGATCGAGAAAACCCTGGCCACCGCCCGGCTCGGGCCGTATCAGCTCGAGGCCGCGATCGCCGCCGTGCACGACGAGGCGGCCCGCGCCGAGGACACCGATTGGCCGCAGATCCTTGCCCTGTACGACCTTCTGCTCGCCCTCGCGCCGAGCCCGGTCGCGGCGCTGAACCGGATCGTCGGCGTCGCCATGGTCCACGGCGCGCGCGAGGGACTGCGGCAGCTGGACGCGATCGCCGGGCTGGACGAGCACCATCGCGTCGACGTCGTGCGCGCGCACCTGCTCGACCTGGCGGGCGAGCACGGGCAAGCCCAGGCCTATTACCGTTCAGCGGCACAGAAAACACTCAGCGTTCCCGAACGACGATACCTGGAATCCCGCGCCGCGAACGGGAAATCACCCTAGCCGGCGACCCGGGCCATCGACGGCGGACGCAGGGAATCCGGGTCCGGCAACCGCATCGGCACAGTGTGCGCGTGATACTCGAAGTGCCACCATTCGTTGTCGTAGCGGCGATACAGCCGATACTCCGGCCCGTGCCGCTCCAGCCACGCCGCGCCCTCGCTCGGGCGCACGTCCAGTGCCGTGCCGCGGACATGCGCCGATTCGTGCGGCGGCAGCACCCGGCGCCGAGCCGCGGTGACGGAACCGGTGCGGTGCACCTCTTCGGCGAACAGCCGGTGCTGATGAGCGGCGTCGCGGTGGCCGGAGGTGAGACCGATGAGCTGGCGGTGCTGCCAGAACGCCTCGGTGCGCGCCGCGGTGAAGGCTGCGCGAGCCGGTTCGCTGAGGCCGGCGAGGTCCTCGGCCGGGTATCGCATCGCGAGCGCCCACTGGCAGGCCAGATACCGGCCGCGGCCGGGCGAACGCAGGAAAGCCGCCGGGAGCAGCGCCACCGCCAGGAGGCGGGTGACGGCCGCGAGGACCCGGGGCCGGCGAAGCGATTCGATCATGAGGTCCACTTTCGGACCCCAGTGTGCGCGCACTGCGCACGGAGTTTGACAGCTCTGTAACAGTTCGCCACGGCCGCGCTGTTACCGAACGATGACACGGCACGCACCGGGCGGGGATCCTGGCCGGGCAGGCTGGGCCCTGGTTGTCCGCTGTGGACTGTCCGGGCGGGCGGACGGGCGGGCTGCGATAGTGGGAGACATGCCGAGGGTGCTGCTGATCGAAGACGACCAGGCCGTGCGCGACGGCCTGCGGCTGGCCCTGACGTACCAGGGCCACACGGTCGAAGCGGTGGAGACCGGCGAGGAAGGCCTCGCCCGGCTCGCCGGAGACCCGGCCGACGTCGTCGTCCTCGACCTCATGCTGCCCGGGATGGACGGCTTCGAGGTGTGCCGGCGCATCCGCGCGTCCGGCGACCTGCCGATCATCATGCTCACCGCGCGCAACGACGACATCGACGTGGTGGCCGGGCTCGAAGCCGGAGCCGACGACTACGTCGTGAAGCCCGCGCAGGCCCGCGTCCTGGAGGCACGCATCCGCGCCGTGCTGCGCCGCACCGGCGGCGAACCGCGCGGCCAGGGCCCGAAACCGGGTCCGGAACGGCACGGCGACCTGACGATCGACCGCGAGGGTCTCGTGGTCAGCAAGCACGGCACGGTCATCGGCCTAGCGCCGACCGAACTGCGGCTGCTGCTGGAGCTGTCCGCCTCTCCCGGCCGCGTGCTCAGCCGTCAGCAGCTGCTCGAATCCGTGTGGGACCAGGGTTATCTCGGCGATTCGCGGCTCGTCGACGCGTGCGTGCAGCGGCTGCGGTCCAAGATCGAGGACGACGCCGCCAAACCGGTGTACGTCCAGACCCTGCGAGGTTTCGGCTATCGCTTCGGGCCGCTGTGACCGGCTGGCTGTTCCGGGGGCTGCGCACCCGGCTGCTGGTCGCGTTCGCGCTGCTGAGCGTGTTCACCGCGCTGGCCGTCGCCGGGATCGGGTATGTGCAGGCCCGCGACGGGATCCTGCAGCGCACCCAGGACAACGCCGCCGTCGAGATGACGAACCAGCTCAAGCAGCTGTACCCGCTCCCCCGGCGGCCGGTGAACTCGAGCGCGCTGCAGCTGGCCGCCGACCGGCTGAACGGCCGGAGGAACTCCGCGCTGGTCACGAGCGGCGGGCACAGCGAAGGCAACATGCCCGCCTCGGTGATCACGCCGGAACTGCGCGGGGCCGTGCAGTCCGGCCGGGTGGCGTGGCAGCGGGTGGACGTCGGCGGCGTGACGCAGCTGGTGCTGGGCTCGCCGTTGCTGATCGCGACCGGCGACCGGCGGAATCCGACGGTTCCGTCCGGGATCGAGGTCTACGAGCTGCGCAATCTCGACGCGGAAATCGAGGCGGTGAACCGGCTCGCCCGGGACGCGTGGCTCGCCGGCGGGGCCGCGCTGGTGGTGGCTTTGATCCTCGCCGTACTCGCCGCCGGCAGCGTGTTGCGGCCGGTGGGCGAGTTGCAGCGCGCGGCCCGCAGGCTCGGCGCGGGCGACCTCGACGCCCGGATCGCCGTGCGCGGCAGCGACGAACTGGCCAGCGTCGCCGAGACGTTCAACTCGACCGCCGACTCGCTGCAACGCCACGTCGGCGAACTGCGCCGGATGGAAGCCGACGCGCGGCGGTTCGTCGCCGACGTGTCGCACGAACTGCGCACTCCGCTGGCCGCGATGACCGCGGTCACCGACATGCTCGACGCCGAAGCGAAGCGGCTGCCGGACGCGGCGGGCGAGGCGGTGCGGCTGGTCAGCCAGGAGACGCACAACCTGGCGCGGCTGGTGAACGACCTGATCGAGGTCACCCGCTTCGACTCCGGCACCGCGTCGCTCGCGGTGGACGACGTCGACGTTGCCGAGGCGGTCCGCGCGACTCTGCGGGCGCGGGGGTTCGCCGTGGAGACCGATTTGCCGGACGGCATCCGGGCGCGCGTCGATCCGCGCCGGCTGGACGTGATCGTGGCCAATCTCGTCGGGAACGCGCTGCGGCACGGCGCGGAGCCGGTGACCGTCCGGTTGCGGGGCGACCAGGCGGGGATCACGCTTTCCGTCGAAGACTCCGGCTCCGGGCTGGACGAGGAGGTGCTTCCGCACGTGTTCGCCCGGTTCTACAAGGCGGATACCGCTCGCAGCCGGTCCGAGGGAAGCGGGCTCGGGCTCGCCATCGCCTGGGAGAACGCGCGGTTGCACCACGGGGAGCTGACGGCCGGGAACCGGCCCGGCGGCGGTGCGGTGTTCACGTTGTGGCTGCCTCGGGAGGTGCGGCAGTGAAGCGATTGCTCACGCTGATCGCCGTGGTGGCGCTGACGGTGAGCTGCGGGGTGCGGCCCAGCGGCGTGATCACCGGGGAGAACGCGCCCAGCGGGCCGCCGAACGGGAACCTCGGCTCCACGGCGACGGTGTATTTCGTGCTCAACGGGAACGTCGCGCCGGTGGTGCGCAACGGGGTCGGCGACGTGGCCGCGGACCGGGTCCGGGTGCTGGAGCGGGGGCCGGACGAGGACGAACGGGCCGGCGGGTACACGACGGAGCTGCCGCCGTCGTTCGAGCCGATCGCCATCGGGGTGAGCGACGCGGAGATCGGGGTCAACGTCCGGGAATTGTCGCCGAATGCCGTGTCGCAGATCGTGTGCACCGTGCTCGCGGCGGGCGGGGGCGGGGCGTCCGGCACGATCACGCTTTCCGGAGGGGGCCAGACGCTGCATCCTCAGGCTTGCGGCAGATAGCTCAGCCGCGCGGCTTCATCACCGGCGCGAACACCACCGCCACCACGCCAGAGGCAGCAGGAACGCGACGTTCAGCGGCACCCAGTGCGCCAGCCCGCCGATGATCGCCGGACCGGCCAGCAGCCCGACGTACCCGACGCCGACCACCCGCGCCATCAACGCCCCCGACGCCCGCTTGTCCAGATTGCCCGCCGCGGTGAACAGCTGCGGGACGCCACCGGAGAGCCCGAGCCCGAACAACGCCCAGCCGCACAACGACAACGGAACCCACGGCGCCAGCGACGCGATCGCGAGCCCCAGCGCGGCCAACCCGCTTCCGTAGCGCACCACCGCGACCGGACCGGCCAGCGCGGCTACCCGGTCAGTCGCGAATCGGCCGACTGTCATGGCCACCGCGAACGAGCCGTACGCCAGGGCGGCGGTGCTCTCGGACGTCCCCAGCCCGTCTCGGAGATACAGCGCCGCCCAGTCGTTCGCGACACCCTCGGACAGCATCAGCGCGAAGGCCAGCAGACCCAGCAGCCACACCACGCGGGCGGGCGTGCGCGTCGGTTTGGCTTCCTCAGCGGTTTCCTCGGCAGCCTCGTCCGACGAGTCGAGCAGGTACCGGCGGACCAGCAGCGAAACCACAACGCACAGCGCGCCGGTACCGCCGAGCGACACGAGCGTCGGCACGCCCGCCCCCAGCACCGCCGCGCCGACGACCGCCGCGATCGCGCCGCCGATCGACCACATCGCATGGAACGCCGCCATGATCGGCCGGGGATAAGCCCGTTCCACGACCACCGCGTGCGCGTTCATCGCGACGTCCAGCGATCCGTTGAAGAAGCCGAACGCCGCGAGCGCCAGCCCGAGCGTCCACCAGTTCGCCGCGAACCCCGGCAACACGACCGCGACCCCGACGAGCACCCCCGCGACGGACACGACCCGCGGATGCCCGAACCGGTCCGCGAGCGGCCCGGTCACCTGCATCCCGATCAACGCCGAACCGCCGAGCACCAGCAGCAACGCCCCGAGCGCGGTGTGCGAGACGCCGGTCGCGCGCTCGATCACCGGAATGTGCACCACCCACATGCCGACCGCGAACCCGCAGAGGGCGAACACGATCCAGGTGGCGACGCGGGCCGCGCGGGGCAGCACCGGAGGCGGGGAAAGCTCGGTCATCGGGCTCGGCTCCTCTTCGGGGGTCGGGTCCAGTCAGGAACACAGGCACGGGCGGGGGAAAGGGGGCTGGGGCATGATGGGCGAGTGGAAGCCGGCCTGATCGCCGCCCCGTGAGCGGGGGCTACCTGAAGGGCAGAATCCGCCGCGACGACATCGTTTCGGCGGCGGCCGCGGTGTACGGCGAGGCGGGCTACCACGCGTCGTCCCTGCGGGAAATCGCCAAACGAGCCGGCATCACCCACGCCGGCTTGCTGTACCACTTCCCGACGAAGGAAGCCCTGCTCGCCGCAGTCCTGGAACGCCGCGACGCCGAGGACGCCGCCCGCGAACACCTGACCGCCGCCCCGCCCGGCCTGGACGTCCTGCGCCGCTTCATCGCGCTGGCCGAACACAACGTCCGGCACCGAGGCATCGTCGAGGTGTACTCGCGCCTCGCCGCCGAGGCAGTGTCGGAGGACCACCCCGCACACGCCTACTTCGCCCGCCATTACCGCGAGGCCCGCGACAGCATCGCCCAGTCGTTCCACGCGCTCGCCGAAACAGGCGAGCTGCGCCCCGGCGTAGACCCGGACTTGGCGGCACTCACCTTCATCGCACTGATGGACGGCCTCCAGGTCCAGTGGCTCACCACCCCCACGCAAGTAGATACGGTCGGTTCCCTCCGCCTCTCTCTCCAAACTCTCCTGGCTGTCCCCCTGTTCCCGAATTAGGCGAATTCCGGAAATCTCGCCCCAGATGGCCGCCATCCCGCCACAGCTTCCGTGAGGGGAACCCTGAGGGACTCTGAGTCCCTCAGGGTTCCCC